>SKHA01000067.1 GCA_007117185.1 Spirochaeta sp.
ATACATAGGCCGCGCCCCAGTGAAACGGAAAAGGGCTGGTGTGTAAAGAGGTAGCACTGTGACTTGAAAACCCTGGCACTTCCTGCTTTGATGTGACCATGCGTGATGTACAATACTCAATTACTGCCCGGGCGTCCTCCGCCACCCGGACAGATATCTCGGTCCGGGACTTCTCTCTGATCATCGATGAGCCGCAGAAACTCGGCGGCACCAACGCCGGCCCCAACCCCCTGGAGTACGAGCTGGCGTCCCTCGCCGGCTGTCTGAACGTGACCGGCCACCTTGTCGCCGGGGAGATGGGGCTGACCATCAGCAACCTTTCCATGGAACTCTCTGGCACCCTGAACCCGGCGCGTTTCATGGGGCGGGGTGAGGAGGAACGCGCCGGCTTCAAAGAGATCACCGTTTCTGTCTCCCTTGAACACGACGGCGACGAAGCAGCGCTGGAAACGTGGCTGCGAGCCGTGGAGGACCGGTGCCCGGTGAGTGACAACCTCTCCTCGGGAACCACCCTCTCGATCGTACGGCATTGAACACCAGAGCGCCCCGTCTACCCGGCTTCTACCACTATGTGATTATCGTCGTCGGGACCGGCGGGGTGCTCGCCAGCGTCGTCGGTCAGACCATCGGTGTCTCCGCGTTTACGGACCACCTGGTGGAAGCTCTCGGGCTGGCGCGAACCCAGTTGAGCATGGCCTACCTGTTGGGAACGATCTCCAGCGCGGCGATTCTCAACCGCGCCGGGCGGCTGTACGACCGACTGGGAGCGCGGGTCATGGGAACGGCCACCGCAGCGTTACTGGGGTTGACCCTCATCGCCCTCTCGTTTCTCCCGGCGATTGTCCGGACAGGCAGTTTTGCCGTGGCATTCCCGGCAATCACCGTGGGGTTCTTTCTCCTGCGGTTTCTTGGCCAGGGTGTCATGTCCCTCGTCTCCCGGGCGATGGTGATCAAGTGGTTTGAGCGCAACCGCGGTCTGGCCAACGCGGTCCTGGGCTCGCTGGTGACCCTCGGGTTTTCCTCGTCACCACTCCTCTTTTCGACGCTGATCGCCGGATACGGGTGGACCGGAGCATGGCGGATCCTCGGGCTTGTTCTGGCCCTGCCGGTAGCGGGGATCATTCTGCTGCTGTTTCGAGACAACCCTCAGGCGTACGGGTTACTCCCCGACGGCGGCCCCGGGAAGCGGGTACGCAGGCCGGTAGCTGAGGCACCTCCAGACGTGGATTTCACCCTCTCCCAGGCGCAGCGCACCCTGCCGTTCTGGGTGTTCACCGGCCTTCTTACCCTGAGCAGTCTCTACTTCACTGGACTCACCTTTCATGTGGTTTCGGTGTTCGCCGAAGCAGGGTTGAGTGCATCCCAGGCGCTGGGGATCTTCCTGCCGGGATCGTTTCTGGCGGTGCCGCTGAGTTTTCTCGCCGGATGGGCCAGTGATCGAATGGAGTTGCGTTTCCTGGGGATTGCCCTGGGCGCAGGAATGCTCCTGGGGATCGCCGCTGCGTCGCTGCTCACGACACCGCTTTCGGTGGTGCTGCTGATCCTGGGGATGGGGATCAACGGCGGTCTGTTTGGCATTCTTGTGGCGGTCGTCTGGCCCCGCTTCTTCGGGCTGCGCCACATCGGCGCCATAACCGGCACGGTGGCGGGGTTCACCGTGGCCGGGTCAGCGCTGGGACCGTATCTGTTCAGTCTCTCCCTGGATCTCACCGGGAGCTACAGGGCGGTGGGCATCGTCAGCGCTTTCGCAACGATGCTGCTGATCGCTCTGGCTCCGCGAGCACGCCGCCCCCGCTCTCTCCCGTCTGTTGTTGCGGCGGACAACCTCCAGGAGCGGTAACCTCAGGCGTTGTAGGTGCCACTGGTGGTGGTACCGCCGGTACCAGTCCAGTTGAAGTGGGAAAACTCCCCTCTGGGGCGGTCCACCCGCTCGTAGGTGTGGGCGCCGAAGTAGTCCCGCTGGGCCTGAATGAGATTCGCAGGCAGCCGCGGGCTGCGATAGCCGTCAAAAAACGACAACGCCGTGGCGAACGCGGGAACCGGAATTCCGGCCGTCACTGCCCGGGCAACGGTCCGCCGCCACGCAGCCTGGCAGCTGTGGATAACATCGGAGAACCAGCGATCCAGCAGCAGGTTGGCCAGATCGGGGTTTCGCTGATACGCGTCCTTGATATGTCCCAGGAAGGCGCTGCGGATGATACATCCTTCTCGCCACAGCAACGCCACGTTGCCGTAGTTGATGTTCCAGCCCCTCGACTCTGAGGTCTCACGAATCAGCATGAATCCCTGAGCGTAGGAGATGATCTTGGAGGCCAGCAGGGCTTGCCGAAGATCCTGCAGGATCTCCTGTCGATCCCCTTCGATGGCGCTAAAACCGCCGTGGGCCTCGTCGGAAGCGCCGCCGGGGCCGCACAGGATCTGTGAGGCGGTGACGCGCTCTTCCTTGACCGCCGAGAGCGCCCGAGCGAACACCGCTTCCACGATGAGGGTCACCGGGATTCCCGCTTCCAGAGAATTGATGCCGGTCCATTTCCCCGTTCCCTTCTGACCAGCCGCGTCGAGGATGTAGTCCAGAACGTACTTCCCGTCCTCGTCTTTGGCGGCGAGGATATCCCGGGTGATCTCGATGAGGTAGCTGTCCAGTTCAGTGGTGTTCCACTCGTCGAGAATGTGGTGCATCTCTTCGTTGCTTAGACCGAGGCCCGACTTCATGACGTGATACGCCTCGCTGATCAACTGCATGTCGCCGTACTCGATCCCGTTGTGGACCATCTTCACGTAGTGGCCGGCGCCGTCCGCACCGACCCAGTCGGCACACGCTTCTCCCTCGGGAGTCTTGGCGGCGATGGCCTGGAAAATCTCGCGAATATGCGGCCACGCCTCTTTGTTGCCGCCGGGCATGATGCTCGGTCCGTGCCGCGCCCCTTCCTCACCACCGGAGACGCCCGTTCCGACGAAAAGAATCCCCTTCTCCGCCAGGTCCCGGGTACGTCGGATCGAGTCGGGGTAGTGGGAGTTGCCGCCGTCGATGATGATATCGCCCTTTTCCAGGTGTGGCAGGATCGCCTGGATGAACGTGTCCACCACCTCCCCCGCTTTGACCATCAGCATCACCCGACGAGGTCGCTTCAGAGTTGCCACAAGCTCTTCAATGGAGGTGGCAGGCAGGATCGTCTCCCGCCCCGCCGCCGGTCCGGCGATGAAGTCACGGGTTTTTTCTTCCGTGCGGTTGTAGACCGCAACGGTATAGCCGTTGTCGTTCATGTTCAGTACGAGGTTCTGACCCATAACCGCCAGCCCGATCAGGCCGATGTCTGCGGTGGGTGTTGTTATGCTGCTGTTCTGTGCCATTCGACTACTCCTTGAAACGGTCCCGGTGAGCCCAGAGGCCCAAGGCGGGTTGCGAGACGTAATAGATACGCTCTCCCGAAGGCAGGGTGTTCCAGCCATCTGTCAGCGTATCAGCGTGTAAACGTATCATGGTGTCTGACAAGTTTCCATACCCAAACCCGACATTTTCCACCTCCTCCCGGGTGAGATGCCCCGGGCAATAGGTGATGGAAAATCGCCCTTCGCTGGATCCGTGTATGAGGTGCGCCGCCGCACTGAGATCGTCACCCAGGTCAGGGCGCTCCGCCACGGCCTGCAACGTTGCCTCGGTACCACGATACCCGTACTTCCGGATCAGCGCGTCAATACCCGGGTCTTCACCGAAACTGCCAACCCCGGGTGCCAGCACTGTCAGCGCGCCGCCGTCGGCGATCATCATTCGGGTGCGGTAGATCGACTTGTTCCCCAACCAGGTGCTGTGAAACTCTTCCGGGTCCAGGTGCACAACCACGTGCTCCGGAGCCTCCTCCACCATGGTAAAGTTCACCTCCAGGGCGAGTTCTGCCGCCTGATAGAAGCAGTCCAGCCCCGTCCCGGCGAAGAGCCCCCGTACCACCAGCTCCCCGGTTTGGTCATCCCGGCCGACCACGGTAAGGACGTAGACCACCGGAAGGTCCCGGAGGTAGTGTTCCGCCGCGTAGTTGAGCACCCGCCGCACCGGTGTATCCGCGCGGCCCATGATGCGTTCCATTCCGTACACCGCACCGAGGAAATGGCTGCCGTTGATGCCGTCCCGGCCGCCGGTACCGACGAAGAGGTTCTTGGCGTGATTGGCCATTCCGATCACCTCATGAGGAACAACCTGGCCGATGGAAAGGATCATGTCGTGGCCCCCACGAGCCACCAGGCTGTTGACCTGCGCCTTCCAGGGCCAGTTCAGTTTGCCTTCGCTTTGGTTGTGGATGAACTCTGCCGGGACCTCCCCCAGCGTCACCAGATCGTTACGCCAGTCGTGAACACGAAAGAGCGAGGCAGGAACCCCGGGGAACATAATCTCCCGCTCGCGATCGCTTACCGGCCTGTGCGTACCCAAAGCGGGTAGGACGTCGGTGAGCCGCGGTCCCACCTGCCGATACAGCATCGCCGTGATCTGCCCGGCGTAGGAATGGAACCTGCTGAAATCCGGCGGCACCGCCAGAATCTTTCCGGCTGGACCGAATGTGGTCAAAATCTCGGCTAGAGCGTCGCCGATCTGTTCGTCCGTCAATACCGCCCCTGGGCCTCCCCAGGCTAATGTCGTGTCACCCATACTCCAAGGATAGCGGAAGAATGGGAAAACGGCTACGCCGGGGCGTTGTCTGCGGCGATGGGATCTTCCGGGAAGAACACCACCTCGACGGCAGCGGAAGGTGAACCGCAGCGATCTACCAGGGGACACTGTCCGCAACGCGGTCTGGGGTTGTCCGAACACCCGTCCTCCGGAGAACGCCTCTCACGAAGCAACGAGCCCTTTCGGACCAGAATGTCCAGCGCCCCTTCCACCTGCCAGCGGTCCAGCCCGGTCTCGAAGACCAGTTCCGCTACCGTTGTGACCCGGCGCGCCTGAGCCGCATTCAGAACCTCAGCGATCATTGCCCCTCAGTCCCGGCAGCAGCCGAAAGAGCAGACCCATCGCCACCAGAAGCCCCGCTGCCAACGCCAGCACCGGAACGCTCGGCCCGGTGGCGACCTGGTAGAAGATCACCGCCACGGACCAGGCAAGGACGGTGAGGTACCCCGCCAGCAGCGCGCCGTACCCAACCCCCATCTCCTGGATGGCAGCGCCAAGGGCGGCGATACAGGGGAAATAGATCAGCACGAACAGGAGGTACGCAAACCCTCCAGCAGGGTTGAACCGGGAGCGCATGCGGCCGAACACCCCGCCATCCATCTCCTCCTGGTCGTCGTCATCGGGGGAGATCCCCACAAGCGCACCGAGATTCTCCGGTATCGTACCCACGGCTTCCAGGAGCCCTCCCAGAAGGTCCAGCTGGTCATCCTCCTGGTCATCCCCAGACACGTCCTGGCTGTACAGCGAACCAAGGGTTCCGACGATCGCCTCTTTGGCGAACAGTCCGGTGAACAGTCCGACGGTAGCCGGCCAGTTGTCCTGTTGGATACCCATGGGGGTGAAGATCGGCGTCAGGCCGCGCCCTATCTCTGACAGAATGGAATCAGGCGAATCGTCGTGCCCGAAGGAACCGTCTGTTCCGACGGTATTCAGAACCGCCAGGACGGTGACAACGATGGTGATGGTGACCCCCGCGCGGACGATGAACACCTTCAGGCGCTGCCCCGCCAGCCGCAGGACCGCAAACGGACGGGGCACGTGGTACGGCGGCAGCTCCATCACGAAATGCGAGTATTCCCCCCGGAACAGGGTGTGCTTCAACAGAAGCCCGGTGAGAATCGCCAGGACAAGTCCGGTCACATACAGGGCAAATACCACCACCCCGGCGCGGTGCGGAAAGAGCGCCGCCGAAAAGAGGGCGTACACCGGCAGTCGGGCACCACAACTCATGAACGGCGCCATAAAGACGGTCATGTAGCGATCCTTGCGGCTGTCCAGCGTCCGGGATGCCGAAATAGCGGGAACGGTACACCCGAACCCCACCAGTAACGGTACAAAGGATTTCCCCGGCAGTCCCACCCAGCGCATCAGGCGGTCCATCACAAAGGCAGCCCGGGCCATGTACCCCGAATCCTCAAGGAGGCTGAGCATCAGGAACATCATGAAGATGATCGGTACAAACGTTGCCACCGTCTGAATGCCGCTGCCGATCCCGTCAGCGACGATCACCGTGAGCCACTCGGGCGAACCGATCTGCGAGAACAGCGCCCGCAGTCCTCCTACCACGAAGGTTCCACCGAGGATGTCGAAGAAATCGATAAACGCGCCACCCAGAGAGATGGTCGCAGCAAAGACCAGGTACATCACCGCAAAGAAGACGGGAAAGCCCAGAAAGCGGTTCATCACCACCTGGTCGATCTTCTCGGTGACCGACTCCCGGGTGGGTCGCCGAACCATCACATCCCGGCTGACCCCGTGAATGAAGCCGTATCGCGCCTCCGCGACAACGATGTCCAGATCCTGATGGAGCTGACGGCGTAACGACTCCCGCGCTGCCAGGCAGTCTTCCAGGGAGATCACCCCGGTGGGATAGACCTGTGACTCAACCCAGGGGTCACCTTCGATGAGGCGCAGAGCCAGATATCGCGCATCAATCGAGGCCAGAGCCGGTTCAGAACTGATCAGCCCGGTCCAGCGATCCAGCTGCTCCTGCAGCGGCGTCGGGAAGGACAGGTGAAGGGATGGTTCGATAACAGTATCCAGAGCGGCGACGATCTCCCGCCGGGCGCTGGAGATGCCGTGTCTGGTGGTGGAGGAGACGGCTATCACCGGGCACCCCAGGTGCAGCGCCAGGTGCTCAGGGTCGACGGTGATCCCTCGGGCTTCGGCAAGATCCAGCATGTTGAGAACCACCAGCACAGGAAGCCCCATCTCCAGCAGCTGAAGAGTGAGGTAGAGGTTCCGCTCAAGGTTGGCTGCGTCGACGATGTTCACCACCAGGTCGAAGTCCCGCTTGAGCAACGCATCCCGGGCCACCACCTCGTCCTCACTGACTGCGGACAGGGAGTAGATCCCCGGCAGGTCCACCACCTGAACCGAATGTCCGGCGCGGCCCTGGTGAACCACCGTCGCGCTGGCAGGAGTTCGGGAGGGCGCCCCCGTTCCGGTGACCATCCCCAGGGAGGGAGACTCCACCATCATGGTGCCCTCTTTGCGTTCGACGGTGACCCCGGGCCAGTTTCCCACCCGCTGGTTACTGCCAGTGAGGCCATTGAAGAGAGTCGTTTTACCAGAGTTCGGATTTCCGCAGACCATCACCGTCCGCATGGCAGTCGTTTCACTCATACCATGGTCACCATGATCGCCTGGCATTCGCTGCGCCGCAGGGAGAGGCGGTACCCGCGTACCTCCAGCTCCATAGGGTCTCCCATCGGGGCAAAGCGCACCACCCGGACATCCGTACCGGGAGTCATTCCCATGGAAAGCAACCGCGCCCGGTAGTAGGGGCAGTCCGGGACGAACTTCTCGATCCGGCAGCGTCCACCGGGTTCGACTGTGTTAAGGGGTATCATCATAGTTAGCCTTAGCTAACTATGACACACCCCGTTGCAGCTGGTCAAGACGTTCTTTGCCGTTTTCGGACCGGCTTTCCACGCAACTTGCCGATATAGTCGGCGAAGTCCACCTCTGTAGCCAGAATTCCGTATTGATAGACAAACCGGGATCCGATCGACGCCGCGATGATCGCGTCCAGATACGCCTCGGGAACCCGCTGCACCAGCTCTTCGTAGCCCACCATCTCCAGCAGAACCTTCGGTGTGTACCGCTTCAGAACGGCCTCGCGGATATCCGGCTCCTTCAGCATCGACGATTCCCGCACCGCGTCGGTAATGCGGTTGATCCGCTCGCTCACCTGGTCGGTAAGGAGGGTCAGGGCGGTACCGGTACGTTCACGTTCCTGCCACAGCAGCTCAAACTCCGCCCGGGCGTTATCCTCCACACGCTGAATGATCTCCCCGACCAGAGCTTTTCGGAAGGGACTCTCCTCTTCGCCGGGTTCCAGGCACATCTGCGCCTGCCACTGCTCATCAGAGAGAGCCAGGCCGGCATACACCTCCAGGGATGAACTGGTGACGCCGCCCTTATTGGTGGAGGCATCCTTCAAAAGGACGATACCCGCTCCTTCCAGGCGCAACCGTGCTTCCTGGGTGATGAAGAGATTGGCCCCCTCCACGATGATCCGGACTCGGGGCTTGCCATTCTCGTCCAGGAGGTTCTTCCAGTTAGCCACGGTAATCGCTGCGGGACGCCCCCCGCAGGGAACAAAGAGGTCCGCCTGGAGGTACGGGGTCAGGTGAAACTTGTTGCGAAAGTCCTCACCATTGGCGATCACCGTCCCGTCGGGAAGGGTGATCTCCCGATCGCCGATTCCAACAAAGAACCCCCGGGGTCCCAGGAGTTTTCGGCTGTACTGATCGCTCATCACCCGCGCCGCTGCCAAACGTTCCAGCTCGCTGCGGTCCAGTCCATCGGGATCGCACAGAACCCCACTGCCGTCGACTATGGCTGTAGTGACATCCCGGGAGATGAGGATCTCGTTGCTTCCCAGGTCACCGTCGGGACCTCCGGTCTGGATCTTGCGAATCGCCGTCTCGTCGAGACCAAGCTTCTCCAGAACTCCCAGGACGTAGGTGTGCACGCTGCGGGTGGTCATGCCGTAGCGGTCGTGAGGAATCCCGCCCAGGGAGAGGGGCTTACCAGTAGTGAAACTCTTCCAGAACGGGTAGTCCCGACGCCGGGCATGGAGTGCCGCCCAGTCCATCAGACCGGCGCTGCCCTCATCCGGGCCGAGGAAGAGCACCTCCTGCTCTCCTGTGCCGGTCCGGCCGTGGAGCAGCAGGTCCAGCAACCCGTCAGCGTAGGATCGGAACGCGCTTGAGGCAGCCACCGGGTCGCTGTGAAACTCCTGATTCAGCAGGACCATTCCCTTGGAACCGCCCTCAGGGATGTCCTTGTTCTTTTTCTGTTGCGTCGAGGACAGGTTGTAGTTTTCCTGAAAGAGAGTGTCCACGTTGCGGGCGTAGGCGTCAGCGGTGCGACTGCGGACGATGCGGATGCCCCCCCGGGCGATGTCCCGGAACCGTACGTGGAACCCGATAAACTGTCGTCCCACCAGAAAGAAGATGCCCCAGGGGTCCTCGGTGTACTCCTGGTGGTCAAGAAACCCCCGGCCCAGCCGAAAGGCCACACACGCTTTGCGCTCCCGGAAGAAGTTGGTTCGCAGCACCAGCTCGTTGAACTGCAGAAAGTAGCGCAGAACCGTTCTGTCCCGGTGATAGGGAACGTCCCGTTCCAGAACCTGCTCCACCGTGGCTCGATCTACCCCGTCCTGCCCGCCGTGAAGCCCTTCAAAATGGCGAAAGAGGACCCGGACAGCTTCGCGGTTCTCCAGCACCGTGGCGTTGATGCGCCGGGTGGAAAAGGTGTTCTTCGCCAGTTGTCGCCGCAGCGATTCCAGAATACCCCGGGCTTCCAGATTGTATTCCACTGAATCCTGAAGCAGGGTGTACCCTTCGGCGTGCTCTGAAGCGAACTGGTGGGCAAACGCCGCCGCTGCGGCAGCGTACATCGTTTCCTGCGCCGAAAAGACCTCGTCGGTAAACAACCCCGTCACGGTGGTCCGGGGCAGAATGGCCACCATGTTCAGCTCCCGCTGAAGCTGCTCCAGGGTCTGCTCGTCCGTCTCGTGGATATAGAAACTCAGCAGGAATGTTCCGTCCCGAAACGGCTCGATGTACTTTCGTTTCACCGGCAGCTGTATCCGGTGGAAGAGGTGAGAGAATCCGGTAAGAATCTGCCTGAACCCGCCCGCCTGCAACCCCACCATGATCCTGATCTCGCCGGTATCCTCTTTGCGGGAGATGCGCACCACCGGGGTCAGCCGCTGGCACAGCTCCTCCCACACAGCACGGTAGCGCTCCAGGGTCTCTTCCATGGATCGCTCCAGAAAGTCCTGCGAAGCGGCAGCGGCAAACCCCTCCACGGTGCCGGCGTCTTCGCTGTCCTCGGAGTAACGCGGCCTGGTGGCGATGTAGAATCGCAATGCCATATCCGATGCACCACCGGATGTGGTGTAGCTTTCCAGACGAAACGAGGGATACCGCTCTTCAATGCGCCGTTCAACTTCCAGTTTACGGCTGGTACGGTTCTCCACGATATACATCGCCCGTTCAGCCTGCTCGTTGATCAGCTGGATCGCCACCCCCTCGCCGCCGTGACGGGCGGCCACTTCCGAGGCCCCCAACAACAGAATGTGCCGGGCGATCTCCTCAACCGGAGTGGTCTGAAAGTAGTACGGGTCTATCCCCAGTTCCTCCACAAACCAGACGATCTGCCGGCGCACCTGCGCCTGGGCCAGGGTGTCCGTCTCGATGAGAAAATCCTCGATCCGGGTCAGATCCTCCAGGGACAACGGTCCTGAAGCGGCGACATCACTGAGGCTGCGCATAGTTTCCTCCTACCCCGATTGTAGGCCCAAACAGACTGAAACGCCACCTTCGTGTTACAATGAATTCATGCAATACAGGACATTGGGCAGCACTGGTATCTCGGTGAGCGTGGTCGGCGTCGGCACGTGGCAATTCGGTGGTGAGTGGGGGCATGATTTCACCCCCGGGGAGGTTGATGCGATCCTCGGCACCGCCCGTGAGGAAGGGCTCAACCTCATCGACACCGCCGAGTGTTACGGAGATCACCTCTCGGAATCCCTGATCGGTTGCCGCCTCCGGCACGAGCGCGATCAGTGGGTCCTGGCCACCAAGTTTGGCCACTCCTTTCACCACTTTATGGACCGCACCCGCCATTGGACAGGTGAAGCGATGCGGGGCCAGCTGGAAGCATCCCTGAAGGCGCTGCAGACGGACTACGTGGATCTGCTGCAGTTTCACAGCCCCACCGACGAGGAGTTTCTCAACGAAGAATTGTGGCGGGAGCTGGAGAAGGTGAAACAGGAGGGGCTGGTACGGCACGTGGGGCTTTCGGTCAGCAACAATGGCAACGTGATGCAGGTGGAGCGTTCACCGGAAGCGCATTGTGAGACCCTGCAGGTCGTCTACAACCGTCTCGACCGTGTCCCGGAGGAGGAAGTCCTTCCTGCGGCACAACGCCTGAACATCGGAGTCCTGGCGCGGGTTCCCCTGGCCAGCGGATTCCTTGGGGGGCGGCACAAGCCGGGCGCACAGTTCCCCCCCAACGACTGGCGATCAACCATGGACAGGGAAAAACGGGAGGCCCTGCTCGCTGAAGCGCAGCGGGTACATCGCGAGGAGGTTCCCTCCGGGGCATCCCTTGCCGAATGGGCGCTGGTCTGGCCGCTGCGCCACGGCGCGGTCACCGCAGTCATACCGGGGTGCCGGACAGCGGAGCAGGTCAGGGACAACGCCCGGGCGGTGCGTCTGCTGGGGTGACCTCCCGAAGGGGTGTCCCAGGACGGTGCACCCCTTACAGAGCTCCGGAGGTGTGCTATAATGGGGGTATGCGCCGACACCGGCTGTGGCTCTTGTTCTACTGCACCCTGTTATTCGTTCCATCGACCGCTTTTACCCAGACAATACTGCGGATCTCCCTGGAAAACAGCGCCGACCACGTACAGACCCGGGCGGTTCAGCGCTTTGCCACGGAGTTAGAGGAGCAGACGGAGGGCCGCTTGCGCGTCGAGGTCCACCACTCCGGGACCCTCTCCCGGGACCAGGACGTCTTTGCGGCGCTGCAGCGCGGCTCGGTGGACATGGCGGTACCCGGGACGTGGCACATCAGCCGCTTCGAACCGGCGGTAGCGGTGTTTCTGTTGCCTCACTTCTTCGGTCGTGACGGCTCCTACGTCCATGAGCACTCCGACGGGGAACTTGGCAGTCTACTCACCGAAAAGATCCAGCAAAACCTGGCCGTGGTGATTCCCGGTCGCTGGCTTGATCTGGGCCCGGGGCACCTGTACTTTCGAGACCGACAGGTACACAGCCACTGGCAGCTTGACGACCTCAACATCCGCGTCGCCGGAGGGCCGGGTAACGAACTGCGAATCGCCGCTCTGGGGGCCACACCCCTCATCGTCCCCTGGAATGAGGTTCCTCAACGTCTGCAAAGCGGGGTAATTGATGGACTGCTCACCACCCACGAAACGGTGCGCAGCGGCCAGCTGTGGCTCTACGGAGTTACCCACGCCCTTGAGGATTTCCAGTACTTTCCCCAGTACGTACCGATGATTCGGCAGTCGTTCTGGCGGCAGATAAGCGCTGAAGACCAGCAGATTATTCGCTCCGTATGGGAGGGTATCGTCACCTGGCAGCGCACGGAAGCTGCCCGGGCGCAGTGGCAGGCCCGTCAAATCCTGACCCGCCAGGGAATCCACATCCAGACTCTCCCGCGGAGCGAACTGCAGACGATCCGCGACCAGCTTATGCTGCAGCAGGATGAGATCGCCCGCCGACTGGGGATACCCCCGGAGGTTCTTGCTCTTGTCCGGGATTGACGGCGGCAGAAACCCGTTCACTGTCATTCTCTTGGTGACAGTCCTTCTGGCAGGGTCTTTCGTTGTGGGCGACCTTGTTCTCAGCCGTCAGGCGGCATTCCGTTCAGCCCAGGCCAACGCTCTGGCCCAGGTACAGCTGCTGGAGGCCAATCTCAACACCACCCTGCGGGAGATCGAGGCCCTGGTCACCCTTGTGGCGACTGCCGGGACCTCCCCGGAAGATATGCTTCACCTGATGCGGCAGCACATGTTGCTGGTGGGGCATATCACCAACGCAGGGGTGTATGGGAGTGACTGCTCGCTGGTCGGGGCACTGCGGAACGTTCCACCGCTGCCACCGCCGCAGTTGCCAGAGGAGCTCCGGGAACATCACCACGACCGGGGCGGTCAGACCGGGTTTCTCCCGGGCAGCGCCGACACCGAGGGGCCGCTGATCTGGATCTCACACCGTCTCGATCCGGGTTGTGTTGTCATGGCTGGGATTGGTCGGGGATATCTCCAGGATCAGCTGCGGGTGATTCACGGAGCGGGGGTGGGTGGCAGTATCGTCTCCGCCGACGGGCGGATCCTGATCCAGTGGGGGGAGCATCCCGCCGGGGCCAACTCATTCCTGGGGGAGTTCATGCAGCGTCCCCGGAACTCTCTCACCGCCGAACGGCGCGGCAACGCGGTTCTATCAATGATGCAACTGCGCAGCTATCCCCTGTACGTCTCCCTGGCGTACTCCCCTGATGTGGTACTGGAGCATTGGTATTCCCGGGTCCGGGTGGAACTGTCGCTGCTCGCTCTGGGTATGGTCGTTCTGTTTCTGTTGATGCGCTTGATTTGGCGGCAGCAGGAAGCGGCGTATCGTGCCCGGGAACAGGAGGTTCTGATTCGGGAGACCAACCACCGGGTCAAGAACAACCTCGCCATCATCGACAGCATCCTCTCCCTCGCCGCTGCAACCGGGCAGGAAACGGAAGAGATGAATCTCATTGCCGGGCTGCGAGGCAGAATTGCGGCGATCTCCCTCATTCATGATGCGCTGCACAACCATCAGAGTATGAGCAACGTCCAGCTGGACGACTACTTTGGCAGGTTAGTCGATCAGATCGAACAGGCGTATCGCCTTGGTGATGGTCGAGTTGACCAGTCTGTACCGGACACCATGGTTCCGGCAGACACCGCCAAGCGGCTGGGGCTCATCCTTCATGAGCTGGTAGCGAACGCGTTCAAGTACAGCCCGGACCCGGCGGCGATCTTCGTGACCTTCGAGGCGGACGACCAGCGGTGGGCGCTGACAGTTCAGGATGACGGGCCGGGATTTCCGGATGACCCTGCCAACCGCCGCAGCGGCGCGATGGGTCTCACCCTGGTGGATGCCATCGCGGACGAACTGAACGCGACGGTGGTGTATGAGAGCGACAACGGCGCCCGAGTCACCGTATGGGGACCGGTCAGGCGCCTGGGTGCGGGAGAGTCCTAAAGAAAAACCGCCAGGAGTACACCCGCTGCCACGGCAGATCCGATCACTCCGGCAACGTTGGGGCCCATGGCGTGCATCATCAGGAAGTTACGCGGGTTCGCTTCCAGCCCCACCTTGTTGACCACCCGGGCCGCCATGGGAACGGCGGACACACCGGCGGCACCGATGAGGGGGTTTATCGGGGTCTTGGAAATCTTGTTCATCAGCTGCGCCAGCAGTAATCCTGTGGCGGTTCCGATGGAAAACGCCAGAAGCCCCAGGATCACAATACCCAGTGTCTCGATGCGCAAGAAAACCTCCGCCTCAAGTTTTGATCCCACCACCAGCCCCAGAAGAATGGTTACGGTGTCGATGAAAGAACTCTGTAGTGTCTTGGAGAGGCGGTCAGCAACGCCGGACTCCTTGATCAGGTTTCCGAACATCAGCGCCCCGATGAGCGGTGTCGCCGTGGGCAGCAGGAGGATACACAGCCCCAGGGTAATGATTGGGAAGAGGATCTTCTCAACCTTACTCACCTGCCGCAGTTGCTTCATCACGATCTTGCGCTGCTCTGGAGTGGTGAGGGCCTTCATGATCGGTGGTTGAATGATAGGCACCAGCGCCATGTAGCTGTACGCCGCCACAGCGATCGCACCCACCAGGTCCGGAGAGAGTCGCGAAGCCAGGAAGATCGCAGTGGGACCGTCGGCACCGCCGATGATCCCGATGGAGGCAGCATCCTGCAGGGAAAACTCAAACCCGGCGTAGACACTCAAGGCCACCGCACCGAGAACGGTAGCAAAGATCCCGAACTGCGCCGCCGCGCCAAGTAACGCCGTCCGCGGGTTGGCAATGAGGGGACCGAAGTCGGTCATCGCCCCGACTCCCATAAAGATGAGCAGCGGGAAGATTCCCGTGGAAAGGCCCACCGCGCTGATCATGCCCAGAAACCCTTCCGGCCCGGCGATCGCCGCGATGGGTACGTTGGCCAGAATACCGCCGAACCCGATGGGCAGCAGCAGCAGCGGCTCGAACCCTTTGGCGATGGCCAGGTAGATCAGCACAAGACTCACGAAGATCATCGCCAGCTGACCACCGGTAAAGGCGACCAGACCGGTGGTCTCCCAGAGGTTGATGATGGAGTGCATCATGTTCATAGAAAACTCCTCACGCGTTTCGTCGCATCGTGAGCAGCTTCTGGTCTGCCACCACGTGATCACCGTCAGAGACAGCCACCGAATCGATGACCCCCGGGAACTCAGCCTCGACGTTCATCTCCATCTTCATGCTCTCCATCAGCACCACCGGCTGGCCTGCGGTGACGGATTCTCCGGCTTTAGCCAGGACCTTCAGGACAACACCAGGCATCGGGGCGGTAACGGAAACGGCGGCCCCGGTAGCAGCCGGGGCGGCAGGAGCGGGGCTGTCACTTGAGGCCGAAGCCGCAGCAGCCGGAGCTGGTGCCGCAGGCTGCGTGGCAGCACCGCCGCTCTGATTGACCTGGAACGGCCAGGACTGGCCGTTTACCGTAGCCTGGTCGCCCTTCACCTCAACGGTGTAGGTCTCCCCCTCCAGGGTCACTGTGTAGGTACCGTCGCCACCGCCTGAGGCCGGGGCGGTAGCGGGGGCAGCCGGTTCGGGAGCGCTCTCGGGGGCAGCGTTCTTCCGGACCTGCACCCGACCGTCTCCCTTGAGAAACGCCACCCCGCGATCCTTGCAGGTCGCGGCGATAAAGACGTTCTCCTCGGTGATGGCCATCCCGTTTTCCTTGAGCAGCGCCTCCGCAGCAGCACGGCCCTTTTTGGGGTCCTTGTCGTTCAGCGTACGGGGGCTCTCGGTGGTGGGCTCCAGTTTGAGCTGTTCCTGACAGATCTTCACAATCTCCGGGTCCGGAGCGGTGGGGGTCTTGCCGAAGTAGCCAAGCACCATCTGGCCGTACCCTTCTGCTACCTTTTTCCAGGGACCGAACATCACGTTGTTGAACGCCTGCTGGAAGTAAAACTGGGAAACCGGCGTCACCGAGGTGGCAAATCCACCCCGGGCAACCACCTCGCGCATCGCCCCGATCACCTCGGGGAAACGGTCCAGCACGTCGTGGTCGCGCATCATCTGGGTGTTGGCGGTGAGGGCGCCACCGGGCATCGGCGAGAAGGGGATCAGCGGTTCAACAGCCAGTGCCTCCGGCGGTACGAAGTAGTCCTTCATGCACTCCTTGAACACCTCTTCCGCTTCCAGGACCTTGTCGGGGTTGATCCCCAGATCGTACTCGCTGCCGCGCAGAGCGTGCCACAGCACCATCACGTCCGGCTGGGACGTTCCGCCGGATACGGGCGCCATGGAAAGGTCGATCCCGTCCACACCGGCTTCCAGCGCCGCGTGGTAGGTCAGCGCGGCGGTACCGCCGGTATCGTGGGTGTGGAAGCGCACCGGAACGTCCCCGGGGAGGTGCTTTTTGGCCAGCTTGATCGTCTCGTGAACCACTGCGGGAGTAGCCGTTCCGGAGGCGTCCTTGAACACCACCGAATGGAAGGGGATCTCCGCCTTGAGAATCTGCTGCAGCGTCTGGTCGTAGAACTCGGCGGTGTGCGCCCCGGAGAGCCCCGGGGGCAGTCCCATCAGGGTCACCGCGATCTCGTGTTTCAGGCCGGCGTCGACGATGCAGCGCCCGCTGTAGTCCAGGTTGTCCACGTCGTTCAGGGCATCAAAGTTGCGGATGGTGGTGATGCCGTGCTTTTTGAACAGCTCCGCGTGGAGCTTGATCATGTCGCTGGGCTGACTCTCCAGCCCCACCACGTTGATGCCCCTGGCGAGGGTCTGCAGGTTGGCATCAGGCCCGGTGGCGGCGCGGCACGCGTCCATCATCTCGAAGGCGTCTTCGTTGCAGTAGAAGTAGAGCGACTGAAACCGGGCGCCGCCGCCCACCTCGAAGTGGTTGAGCCCCGCCGCGGCGGCAGCCTCCAGCGCGGGAAGGAAGTCCTTTGTCAGAACCCGGGCGCCGTAGACGGACTGAAAGCCGTCGCGGAAAGCGGTAATCATCACGTCGATTTTTTTCATTGTCTGCTATTCCTCTTGGATGCCACCACCGCAAGAACTGCAGCGATGCGCGATTTTGTGTCTACCGGTTGGGGAGCTGGCTGAGTCATCCGGACAACAACGGTCATGACGGACATCATCGCGACCAGAAGGACCAGAAAGACAAAAACCACGCTCATCCCGATTATCATGAGCTGTACGCCGTCCATCAACATAAGGGGGATTCTCCTTGGCAATGTTATAGCAACGAATCGAAAGGATTGCAAACGTAAAGGCAGGGGGAAGAGCGCTCAGCGACCATCCCGGAACAGAACAATGAGTCCTTCCAGGTCCACCGCCACGGTGAGACCGTGGTTGTGCACCGCGTCCCAGCGGTCCCAGGTGAACCCGCCGTCCTGAGGCATCCAGTACAACCGCCAGTCCAGCACGAGAAAATCCCAGAGGATCGCCCGCAGGCCCCCCATGAGCCGCAGCGGCGAGGGCTGCTGAAACGCCCAGGTTTCTTCGCCGTCCTGTGCGTAGCGGCCCAGGGGCTGGGTCATATGCAATCCCAGGAGAATGGCAATGCTTTCGTCTGCCGAAAACACCATTCGGGGTGAGAGTTCGAGCACGTGGTATCGGGTATCCGAAAACTGAGGCTCGTCCAGTCCGTACTCTTCATCAAGGAGAAAACGCCGGTACGATTGCCCTTCGATGTAGTCCCAGGAGACCCCCAGCTCCAGACCCGAGCGGTACTCTCCGGTGATCACCCCAAGGGTGAGTTCCGGACGCCCGGGGGTGTAGGAGGACTCGTCCAGGAGGGAAAACTGCCACCCCGCGTTGGCGTAGACCCGGCTGCGCTGCGCCGCCGCGGGGGTCAGCGCCAGAAGCGCCAGCGCCACCGTCACCAGTACGTGCCGCGTCATGGCGCACCCTCCCCTTCGGGCAGGATAACGAACGCTCCCTGGAGAAACAGCTCGCTGGGAAGGGAATCCAGGGCCTCTCCCCCCTGGATCGCCAGGATCGTCACCCTGCCACCGCCGGGGTTATCGCCGACAACCTGGAAGATCGCACCGTCCCGGTAGATCACAAAGAGCTCTCCCAGGTAGAGACCGTTGCCGAGCAGACGTGTCGTTCCCCCGCCATCGTTGAGGGAGTTGGTCCGAAAGAGCCGGTCCCAGCCGAAGGACACCGTCACCGACGCAGGCAGAAAGTCGTCATAAAGCCCGGGCTGGTGCATATCGTAATCGATCATCAGCCCGTGGAGACCGCCGCTGCTCAGCCCCGCCCCGGGAGTGTAATCACCGGCGGCGACACGGACCTCCCAGGAGGAATTCTCCATCGTCCGTACCGCGTTGATCCCTACCTGGATCGTCCTGAAGGGCAGCGATGCGGTGCCGGGGTTGAGATCCGACCCCCAGGGAGCGACGTACACCACCTCCATCTGTTCGGCAAAGAGATCCACCGCCGAGGCGTAGTAGTGAGGGATGTCCATGATGAAACACCCTCCCAGGACGGTGGACAACACCGCAACCGCCACCGGAGCGAAGCGCCTCAAAACGAAACCCCCAGGTTGAACAGCACCCGATCCGGCGCGTCCAGCGCCCCCAAGGCGCCGTCCAGGTGATTGTAGCTCACATCGAAGGAGAGGGCACCGGGAACGGTCTGCGGACGAATACTGACCCCCCCGCGAACACCCGCAACGGGGCCACGGGCCGGGTCGTCCTTGACGGAGACCCCCACCGAAGCGATCCACCAGGAGAGATCCACTGCGGCATTCTGGAACGCCAGCGGGTCGTGCAGCCAGGCCAGGCGGGTACGCACCCCCAGGGGGTACTCCTCCGTGGGAATGATAAAGGCAAACTCCAGAGAGGGGTTCCACACCGCGTCGTCCCGGACGTTCTGGGCAAGATCGTCCAGGAAGGTGAGGCGGGGAATCACTGCGGTGATTCCCCAGCGCTCCGGCAGGAACATCGCCAGCTCCCGAGCCAGCGAGGCGTACGCCGGCAGCCCCGCAGCGGTAAGAAGGAGATCCGCCTGGACCCCAAAGACCTGAGCGGCAAAAAAGAGTTCCTGCCGCTGTTCCCCCTCAACACCCGAGGGAATCAGGCTCTCATCAGCGTAGTCACCCAAGAGGTCGTCGACGTAAAACCGGGAGATAAAACGGCCATCCTCGTTGATGGGGTCCCGGTAGCGGAAGATCACACCCGCCTGCACCCCCAGCCAGCGCCCCGGAGAAAAGGAGATCCCCGGCAGCACCTGTACCGCCCGGGCGCTGAAACCGGTGCGGCTTCCGCCGTTGATCAACCCTATCGGCAGGACCCAGTTCAGCAACGTCTCGCCGTTCAGCGTCTCAAAGGGACCGTATGGGGTGACTTTGCTGGGGGTGAGAAGGTCGACGAAGTTGGACAGGTGAGACGCCACAAAGAAGTCCGCCACGGCGAAGACTCTCAACGGCGAAGCTGACGGAGAGACCAGCCCCAGTCGGTAACTCATCAGGGACCCCTCAACTACCCCACCGGCGGTGGCCCCCAGCAGAGGCATCCCCCGGTTGTCGGTATCCCGAACCAGAAACGTCGCTGCGGTCCATTGGGAGGTAAGTTCGAAGGCGCGGGGAGAGTCTGTTCCGGAACGACCGTGAAGAAACTGCTGCAGGTATTCCGCCAGATCCACCGCGGCGGCGCCGGAGACGAAGTCCGTCCCCAGAAGAGCTCCAGCGGCCAGGGAGGAGCGCTCCTGAGAAACACTCGGCGGGGAAACCAGAGTCACAAGAACAGAAGCAAGTACGAACGCCCGCAGCATCTTCATCTGGTTCAACCTTTTTCTCATTGAAATGATCAGGTTTCAGATGTCGGTTGTCAAGACCGGACTGCGCCATTACCTTCACATCGTGGTAGTTATCGTCGGCGCCGGTCCGGTGGGTCTGTTACTTGCCAACCTGCTGGGACTTCGCGGAATCAGGACCACTGTCCTGGAGCGATCCGTCTCGATTCCCCCGGGGTCCCGGGCAATTGGGGTGATGCCCCCCTCTCTGGAGATCCTCAACGAGGCCGGGCTGGTCGCCCCCTTTCTGACCGCCGGGCGTACGGTCCGACGCGCGGTGGTTCACGGCACCGGCGGAGCGCCCCTGGGAACGCTGCAGTTTGCCAGAGTCCACCCGGACTTCCCCTACGTACTGGCGATCCCTCAGGTGGCAACCCTGGAAATCCTGGAAGCGAATCTGACGAAATATCCCTGCGTCACCGTCCAGCGCGGCAGCGACGTAGTTGGCGTTGAGAGCGACCGGAGCGGACCGGTGCAGGTAACCATCGCCGGCGGTGGGACCGTTACCGGCAATTTCTGTGTGGTCGCCGCGGGAGTACGCAGCGGGGCCGTCGCCGGAGTGGAGATCCCCCGTCGGGGGGGGAACTACAACCGCCACTTTCTGATGGCCGATTTTGAGGACGAAAGCGGACTCGGCGACGACGCCCATCTGTGGTTCACCCGCTCGGGGGCAGTGGAGTCCTTCCCCCTGCCCGGGGGCCGCCGGCGCTGGATCGTGCAGCTTGACTCGGGCACGCCAAACGGGCAGAGCACGCCCGCGCTGACACGGCTCGTTCACCAGAGAAGCGGGTATGACCTGACCGGAGCTGCCCCCCTCTGGGAAAGCTCCTTCTCCCCCTCCTGGAGCCTGGCGGACCGCTTTCACCGGGACGGGCAGATCTTTCTTGCGGGGGATGCCGCTCACACCATGAGCCCCATCGGCGGTCAGGGGATGAACACCGGGTTTGCCGACGCCCGGCACCTGGCAGCAGTTCTGGAAGGGAGTCACGGCAACAGCGGTGCTGCGGCAGATCGCGAGGCGGTAGCGCGCTACCAGCGGTTTCGACAGCGAGCCGCCACCATCGCCACCGGGCGTGCCGCCGCGGGTATGGCCGTGGGAACCCTCACCGGTCCGGTCGCCTCGGCGTTGCGAAGCGGTGTGATCGCTGCAGCGCTGAACTCGCCCCTGCGGGGATCTCTGGCGCGACACTTCGCGATGATTACGATTCCCCGCTTCGCTTCCTGAGGCGCAGAATCCGCATCATCCCCGCCATCAGAAAGGGTGAATGCAGAACCTCAAACCCCGTCTGGCGGGCAATCTCTTCCAGATCCGGGGCGTCGGGGAAGGCGCGCAGACTCCGGGCGATGTACGCGTACACTTCAGCGTCGCCGTGGAGGATCACCCCCCAGAGCTGACCCCAGAAGCGGAGAATCCGGTATTCCAACCCCCGCAGCAGGGGCTGCTGTGGCGCGGAGAACTCCAGAAAATGCGCCGTTCCCCGGGGTCGCAAGACCCTGTGGATCTCATGAAGCGTCTGCGCCAGGTCGGGGGCGTTCCGCAGGGCATACCCGCCGCTGATCACGTCCGCCGTCCCGTCCGGGAGGGGCAGCTCGTTCATGTCACCCTGGACAAATCGCGGTGTCCTGTCACCACTGGTCGGGCGCCGTCGGGCCCGGGTGAGCATACCTTCTGTCAGGTCCAGCCCAGTCACCGTCGCTTCTGGAAAGCGGTTTTGCAGCAGCAGGGTGATATCTCCAGTCCCGCAGGCAAGATCCATAACGGTGCTCACCGACCGCCGGGGGGTCAGTTTCACCAATCGCTGCTTCCACCACTGGTCGCGCCCGAAAGAGAGAAAACGAGTAACCAGATCGTACCGCGGCGCCACCACCGCAAAGAGGTTTTCGTTGTAACGGCGCTTGCGCTGGGGTGATCCCAGCTCACTCCTGCCGATCGCCCGGCCAATCCGCCCTTCGGTACTGTTGCTTTTCACTGCGTCGGAACGTACCTTTCGCGGGTGAATAGGTCAAGTTTCGGGAAAAAACCAGTGTATGTGCAACAGATCGCCACAGCGTCACCGCCGCGGTGGTACACCCAGGAGTTCGCCCTGCAGTTCATGCTGGGGATCCCCTTGTACGGCGATAAGGAGCGACGGTTCCTGGAACGCATCTACAGCGGAACGATGATAGACCGGCGCCACTCGGTGATAGACGACTACGGCAGGGACCCCTCGGAGTACACGTTTTTCTCCAGGACTCCGGATATGCTCCCGGAACCCACCGTCTCTCATCGCAACGATCTCTTTGTACAGCACGCGAAGACCCTCTCGGAGGAGGCGGCACGATCCCTCTTCGCCGAGACCCCCGGCGTTGATCCCTCAGAAGTCACCCACGTGATCACCGTCAGCTGTACCGGGTTTTCCGCACCCGGGTTTGACTACCATCTGGTGAACGCCCTGGGGCTCTCGCCGGGGGTGCACCGCTTTCACATCGGGTTCATGGGGTGCTACGCCGGGTTTCCGGCGCTGAAGCTGGCCCATACGATCTGCATCGCCGACCCGACAGCGAAGGTTCTCATTGCAGACGTGGAGTTGTGCTCGCTGCACCTGCAGTTCAAACCGGAGCTGGATACGATGGTGGCCAACGCGATCTTCGCCGACGGCG
>SKHA01000191.1 GCA_007117185.1 Spirochaeta sp.
CCCATGAACAGCCCGCCCAGAACAGCGGAGAACGCGCCAACGATGAGGATCAGGATCATGAAGACCAGCCAGTAGAAGAGCTTTCCTGTCCGCTTGGAGATGAGGTCTCCGGCGACAAACTGGATAGACTTGCCGTCGTAACGAACGCTGGCCATGATGGAGAGGTAGTCGTGGACAGCACCGATAAAGATGTTGCCGAACCAGATCCACGCCAGAGCGGGAACCCATCCCCATGCCATCGCCAGAACCGGACCCACAATGGGGGCGGCACCGGCAACGGAAGCGAAGTGATGGCCGAAGAGCACCGAGGTGCGCGCCGGGACGTAGTCGACGCCGTCAAAGAGGCGATGTGCTGGAGTTTTCAGCTCATCGTTGGCCTTGACGACCTTTTTTTCAAGGGGTTTTCCATACAGGAAATAGAGCGCGACATAAACCACCGCGCCAACCAGAACAACAATTGAAGACATGACGTCCTCCTCAGTGTGGGATATATCACGCTAAACCGGAATCATTCCGACGTCAAGAAAAAAACGCTGTCTATGGTGGTGCTTAGAATATTTTTGAGATTTTCTGGTTCAGGAATCAAAAAACACGTAATTGAGCTGTCTTCATGGGTGTAATGAATCTGAATGATCTCCTTGCAGGGCGCGACCAGGTCTGCCAGGGATTCCAGGCGCCGGCGGACCGCCGGGTTATAGCAAAAGATGGTGAAGGAAGCGTCGCCAACGTCGACCTGGCACTGATCCAGGTCGGGGTCGTCGTTGGTGGTGTCGAAGAGGATTGGAGTGTTGGTGGCGCGCCGCAACGTTCCGATGCCCAGAGGCATCGCCTCGACAAGAAACGTGATCCGCATGAGATCACGGCGACCGAGAGCCCGCGCCAGGGGGACGTACAGCGGTGAGTACCGGGGCAGAACCGTCAGGGTACCCCGGAGTGAGGTGATCCCCTCAGGCAGGGGCGGAGAGAACTCAAAACCGACACCGCTGCTGGTGAGGCGCACGTAGTCGTGTTCCGCCTGGGGAAAGTGCGCCTCCAGGGTGCCCATCAATGACCGCATCAGCCTGGTGTGGTTGACCCCTCCCCGCCACACCGCCCAGGCGAGCACCAGGGAGAGGGCGATGAGCAGCTGCATCAGCACGGCAGAGCCTACTCCCGCTCTTTCGGTACCAGGCAGATGAACTGCAGCTCCTCGCCGCTGCCCCCGGCGTCGGTTGAGGGGTTGCGGAACTGATGCTGCTCATCCGGGCTGACCATCGCGTAGTCTCCTGCGGTGAGGGGGTGTTCCCGGCCCTGGCCGTCACGGAGCACGCCCCTGCCCTTGAGGATATAGTTGAGGTGTTCCCAGGGGTGGGAGTGAAACGGCGTGTGGCCTCCCGGTGCAACGGTGAACACCCGGACCGACATGGTGGGGATGCCGTCGGCAACCCCGAGGGGGACCTGCTTGCGGATTCCCTGGGCTCCGTCCATCTGCGGTACCGTGGTCGCTACGTCCTTTAACGAGATAATCTTCATACCCCTTATTATCTGCGCTGTACGCGTCCGGTCAAGGGCGGGGGCCGGCTGTACCGGGGGTGGCCAACCTTTACAAACCACGCTGCTTTCGCCCATCATGCCCCATGCAAGAAGACCTTCGATTCCGCAATCTTTCCCCCCTGGACCACCGGTATTACCTGGCCAACCGGGAGCTCTTCGAAAAGCTGGCCGACCATTTGAGCGAGGAAGCGGCGGCGGGGCGGTGCGTTCGTGTGGAGGCAGTACTGCTGAAGCACCTGGTGCTGCATCTTGTTGATGCATCCCCCCATCGCGACGCTCTGGTGAAGGAGACAGAATCACTTCCGCAGCGGGTGAGCGCCGCTGAGGTGTACCGCGAGGAAGAGACGACCCGGCACAACATCCGGGCGGTGGTCAACGTGGCGCAGCGCCACCTTCCCGAGGAGATTCGTCACCTGGTTCACCTGGGAGCCACTCCGGTGGATATCCTGGACACCGCCGCGGCGATGCGCTATCGCGACGTGACCCGGGAGGTGGTACTGCCCCTGCTGCTCGACCTGGAGGAGCAGCTGATCGCCCTGGCCGAGGGCGAGGCAGAGACGGTGTCCATCGGGCGGACCCACGGGCAGTACGCCGTGCCCATCACCGTGGGGTTTGCCCTGGGGGAGTACGTCTCACGCCTCGGAGAGAGCCTGCCCCGGATCGCCGCTGCCGCCGGGGAGTTGCGAGGGAAACTTTCCGGCGCGGTGGGGGCCTACAACGCCACTTCGGTGCTTCACCCCCGGCCGGAAGTGCTGGAAGAGGAGGTCCTGGCGGAGCTGGGGCTGCGCGCAGGGGAACACGCCACGCAGATCGTCAGCCCCGAACCGCTGCTGCGGTTGCTGCTGGAAATGAATATCGCTTTCGGGGTGATCGCCAACCTGGCGGATGACCTGCGGAACCTGCAGCGCTCTGAGATCGGCGAGCTCTCGGAGTACTTCGCCGAGGGACAGGTGGGGTCGTCCACAATGCCCCACAAACGCAACCCCTGGAACGCGGAACATGTAAAGAGTCTCTGGAAGGCGTTCAGCCCCCGGGCGGTGACCTGGTTCATGGATCAGATCTCCGAACACCAGCGGGACCTGTCCAACTCCGCCTCCGGGCGGTTTGTGGTGGAGTTTGTCGCCGGCTTCGTCGCCGCGGCGGAGCGGATGCGCTCGATCCTGGCGCGGCTGCGGGTTGACCGCGAGGGGATCGCCGCCAACGTCGCCGCGGGCTCCCGCCGGGTGATCGCCGAGCCCCTCTATATACTACTGGCCGCCGGTGGCGTCGCCGACGCCCACGAGCAGGTGCGGCGCCTCACCCTCCTGGCGGATGAGCAGGGCCGGCCGGTTGGTGATCTCGCCCGGGAAGAGAGCGAGTTGTGGCAGACGGTGGAGAGAACCTGTCGGGAGCTTACCGGTGGCGAGGCGGCGGAGTTTTTCGCCGATCCCCGGCGGTACACCGGCCGCGCCGCCGAGCGTGCCCGGATTGTCTGCGGTAACGCCAGACGTACCGTTGCTTCTGTTCGGGAGGGGTTGCAGTGACCGGGGCAGCGAGTTCCGCGGCGCCGGTGGTGATCCACAGCGCCCCCCGGGGGGAGTTCGACGTTGTCTCACCGCGTCTTGCCGGCGAGCTGCGCGAGCAGGGGGTGCTCATCGACGGCGAGGCGCTGCAGGTTGTGCGGCGCTACACCGTGACCGGGGTACCGCCGGAGCAGCTCCAGGAAACGGTGGCGGCGGTCTTTGTGGATCCCGCCGAGGAGGTGGAGTTGGAGATCCCCGGTGAGGGGGGCGCGGGAGGGGGCGAGACCTCAGCGGCGGGCGCCTCCGTGGTGGTACCGGTGGAGTATCACCCGGGGCAGTTCGACCAGCGCGCCGACGCTGCGGAGCAGGTTTTGCGGCTGCTGGGATTTGCCGACGCGACGGTGCGGGTAGCCGAGGTGTACCTGGTCTACACCAGCAGGGACCGCCAGCAGATGAGAGATCGCCTGGTGGCGGCGCTGGTGAACCCGGTGGACTCCCAGGTGGCGCAGACCGGCGGGGGAGCCGAAGAGGGCGCTCATGGGGGTTTCGATGATCAGGGGAGTGGGACCGGCGAGGCCCCCCCGAGGGAGTTCCATTTTTCCGAGGCGGATCGGGCGTACGTGGATCAGTGGTTCCTCCGGGAGGGGCGGCAGCCCACCGAGACGGAGCTGGTGGTGCTGGAGACGTACTGGTCCGACCACTGCCGGCACACCACCTTTCTCACCACCCTGAAGGACGTGTTATTCCAGGAGGCCGCCGGGGAGGCAGCTGCGGCCGACCCGGTCCGGCAATGCTGGCAGTGGTACCTGCAGGAGCGCCGCCGCCGGGGTGAGGACGCGCGGCCGGTGACGCTGATGGACCTGGCCACGGCGATGATGCGCTGGCGCCGTGATGACGGCGAGATTCCCGAGGTGGTTTTCTCCGAAGAGGTGAACGCGTGCACTTTGCGGGTGACCCTCAATACTTCCGGCGGAGAGCAGGTCCCCTGGCTGGTCCTCTTCAAGAACGAGACCCACAACCACCCCACCGAGATCGAGCCCTACGGCGGCGCCGCCACGTGTCTGGGCGGGGCGATCCGGGACCCCCTCTCCGGGCGGGGGTATGTGTATCAGGCGATGCGCGTCACCGGCAGCGCCGACCCCCGGGCGGGAGCAACCACCCCACCGGCGGGAAAACTCCTGCAACGGACGATCACCCGCGGCGCCGCCCGGGGCTACTCGAGCTACGGCAACCAGATCGGCATCGCCACCGGCCTTGTGGATGAGCTGTACCACCCCGGGTACGTGGCCAAGCGGCTGGAGATGGGGGCTGTTGTGGGGGCTGTACCGGAGGCGCTGGTTCGGCGGGAGGAACCGGCGCCGGGAGACCTGATCCTGCTCATCGGCGGCAGAACCGGCCGCGACGGCATTGGCGGGGCCACCGGCTCCAGCCGCAGCCACGACCGCAGCTCCCTGGACCGTGCCGGGGCGGAGGTGCAGAAGGGCAACCCCCCGGTGGAACGGGCGCTGCAGCGGTTGTTCCGGGTACCCGAGTTTCTTGAGACGGTGAAACGCTGCAACGACTTCGGCGCCGGTGGCGTCGCCGTGGCGGTGGGGGAGATCGCCCGGGGTCTGGAGATCGATCTCGACCGGGTACCGCTGAAGTACCAGGGGCTGACTCCCACAGAGATCGCCGTCTCGGAGAGCCAGGAGCGAATGGCCGTCGTTGTGGCCCCCGGTGACAGCGAGCTGGTGATCGCCCTGGCGGCGGCGGAGAATCTGGACGCCACCGTGGTGGGCAGGGTGAACGGGAGCGAACGCCTGGTGATGCGCTATCGCGGCGAGGCGGTGGTGGATATCTCCCGGGAGTTCCTGGACAGCGCCGGTGTCCGCGGTGAAACGGGCGTGGTGGTGGGTGCTGTCGGCGCGGGTGACGGCGGCGACGCTGGTGGTGAGGGGACGCACCCCGCTGCAGAGGCGCCCCCACCGCGGGCGTCGCTTCTGGCCCTGCTGGAGGAGCGCCTGCAGGATCTGCGCTACGCTTCCCGGGAGGGGCTCAGCGAGTGGTTCGACAACTCCATCGGTTCAGGGACCCTTCTGGCACACTGCGGGGGGCGACTGCAACGCTCGCCGGCTACCGCCATGGCGGCGCTGCTGCCGGCGGAGCTCTATCACTCCCCGGGACCGGCAACCACCGCCACCGTCATGGCTTACGGCTGCGACCCCCATCGCCTGGCTGCCAACCCCTTCGTGGGGGCGTACCTGGCGGTTCTGGAGAGCGTGGCCCGCCTCGCCGCCGCCGGGGTGAGCCCCGGACGGGAATGGATCTCCCTGCAGGAGTATTTTCCCCGTCCCGGCGACGATCCGCAGTTGTGGGGGCTGCCCCTGGCGGCGATGCTGGGAGCACTCCAGGCGCAGCGTGATCTGGGGGTGACCGCCATCGGTGGCAAGGACAGTATGTCCGGCACCTTTGAGTCCATTCAGGTACCCCCGACGTTGATCTCCGTTGCCCTGGGGGTGTGCGAGGCCGACGAGATCGTTCCCTCCCACACGGTGGGGCCGGACACGCCAGTCCTGCTGTTGTACACGCCGTTGGGTTCCTCGGGACTGCCGGACATCGACGTCTTTCGTGCTCATCGGCGCTGGCTGCAGGAGCTGGGCGATACCGGAGCGCTGCGGGCGGCGGTTCCCGTTCGCGGGGGCGGAGCGCTGGTGGCGCTGGCGCAGATGCTCTTCGGTGAAAACCTCGGGTTCGAGGGAGATTCCCTGGAGGATCTGCCCCTGGAAGCGGCTGGTTACGGCAGTTTTCTGGTAGAGCTGGATCGGGAACACCTGGACGCCGGGCCGGTGCGGGACTTTGTAAACCACCGCTACCATCTGGGCCACACCACCGCCGACGGCGTCCTGCGTCTGGGGGGGGAGCAGCGGGCTGTCCGCGAGCTCTACCGCCTGTGGAGCGCCCCCCTGGAAGGGGTGTTTCCCACCGGAGACCGCCCCGCCGAAAGTCGATCCCTGAAGGAACCCCAGATGCCGCCGGAGTCACCCCCCCGGGAGAATCCCCCGGCAACGTTGCGCCGCCCCACCAGCAGAGTGGCCCGGCCCACCGTGGTGATCCCCGTCTTTCCCGGTACCAACTGCGAGGACGACACCGCCCGGGCGTTCCGCCACGCCGGAGCGCGGACGGAAGTGCTGGTCCTGCGGACCCGAACTATCGTGGACCTGGAAGACTCCATCGAGACGCTGGCGCGGCAGCTCAAGGGCGCCCAGATCCTGATGCTCCCCGGCGGGTTCTCCGCGGGTGACGAACCCGGAGGCAGCGGTAAATATATCGCCGCGGTGATGCGCGCCCCGGCAGTGCGGGCGGTGGTGGAAGAGAACTTCCTGGACCGGGACCGGCTGATCCTGGGAATCTGCAACGGATTCCAGGCGCTGGTGCGGCTGGGGCTGGTGCCGTACGGAGAATACCACGAGCGCCAGCCGGGATCCTGCGTCCTGGCGCCCAACACCATCGGGCGACACGTGGCGCGATCGGTGCTGACCCGGGTTGTCTCCAACCGCGGCCCCTGGCTGGCGGGAACCACGCCGGGAGACCTGCATTCGGTGCCGGTGTCCCACGGCGAGGGGCGGTTCTGGTGCGCCCCGGAACTGCTTGAGAAGCTCCTGGGCAATGGACAGGTGGCGACGCAGTATGTAGACTGGCACGGTCGCCCCCGGATGGATCGGCCCTGGAACCCCAACGGGTCCCTCGCTGCCGTTGAGGGGGTACTTTCGCCGGATGGCCGGGTCCTGGGAAAGATGGGTCACACGGAACGGC
>SKHA01000174.1 GCA_007117185.1 Spirochaeta sp.
AAGCAGGGTCTCACGCCGCACCAGCTCGCCCTCCACAAAGTAGGTACGAAACAACACCTCTTCCCCCCGCAAGCGCTCCACCACCACCTCCTCGTCCCGGAGGTACTCCCGTTCCACCAGCGCTCCGTTGACGAAGCGCTCCCGCTGCAGCCCCTCAGGATGCTCCTGGTGGTACCGGTCAACCTCACGACGGCCCCGGGTCTCTACAACCCGCTGGAGGGGCAGGCCATCGTTGCCGCGGTCCTCGCTGAAGCGATAGACCAGCACCCCCGCCTGCCGTTGCTCTTCAAGAACCACCACCCCTTCCTGGTAGCGCAGCAGTGTCTCCAGACCATCCCGCAGGGTCCGCCGCTCAACCAGCCGCCCCCCCAGGTAGCGGTACCACTCCTCCTCCACCGGCTCTCCCGGCTCCTCCCGGCGCAGATACTCCGGCACACTGCCCTCGCCGTACCGCACCGTCAG
Source organism: Spirochaeta sp. (assembly GCA_007117185.1). Lineage (GTDB taxonomy): Bacteria > Spirochaetota > Spirochaetia > DSM-27196 > Alkalispirochaetaceae > Alkalispirochaeta. Next base: position 463 of record SKHA01000174.1, read on the forward strand.
GTTCAGCCCGTCTCCCCTGATCGTCTCTGTGCCGGGGCCCCCCGGCGGCGCGTACCGGATCATCACGCAGGAACCGTCGTTCCCGCAGCGGCGGATGGATCGCAGGGTTCCGTCAGAGCGATAGCGCAGTTCCACCCGGAACAGCAGTTCGTCCTGAGCATCGCTGCGCAGAATCTGCCGCGGCAGGGAAATGCCGGCATCACTGGTCACGAAGGTGGTCCGCTCCTGCTCCAGAAGTTCCCCGTCAAGATACAGGCGGCGCCACTCACCATCCCGGCCGCCGACCTCTATCGTCCACCCCGACCGCTCCCGTGCCTGCGCCGGGGTGAGCGGCTCTTCCTCCAGGAAGTCACCGGTGGCGGCGTACCACTGGGCAAAGACGATGGCGGGCAGGCTCCACCACAGCACCATCGCCAGGAGGTTACGGCGCCAGCAGTTCGTCAACGTATCGCTCCGGATCGAAGGGGACCAGGTCGGTGTAGCCCTCTCCAGTTCCCAGCCAGCCGCAGGCAAGACCGGGGGAATGAGCCAGGGGAATCAGTATTCCCCCCCGGGCAGAAGAATCGTACTTGGCCAGCAGGACTGCGTCCACACCAACCGCCTTGTGAAACAACTCGGCCTGCTGTAGTGCGTTCTGGCCGGTGGTGGTATCAATCACCAGAATTTTGCGGTATATCACCCCTTCGCCCGCCTGGCGATGAATGATCCCGTGAATCTTCTCAAGCTCCCGCACCAGGTTTTCCCGATTGTGCATGCGCCCGGCGGTATCCGCAAGAACCAGCCGGTCGCCGCGACTGACCGCGCTGGTGATGGCATCGTAGATTACCGCTCCGGCGTCTGAACCGGTGGTCTGCTTGACGATGCGCAGGTTCAGTCGCTGCGCGTGCAGACCGAGCTGCTCAACCGCGGCGGCGCGAAAGGTGTCACCGGCAGCCAGAACGATGCCGTCACCGTTCCACTGGCGCTGATAGTAGTGAGCCAGCTTGGCAAGGTTAGTCGTCTTTCCTACACCGTTGACACCAAGCATGAGAATTACGTTGAGCCGCTGTGGATCCAGTTCCAGATCGGCGGCCCGCAGGTCTTCAAGGAGGAACTGCCGGAGCTGCGCCACCAGCTCACTCCGTTCCCGGACACGCCCGGTCCGTCTGAGGCGGTCGGTATACGCCATGGCCAGCCGTGCCCCCAGGTCCGCCTCGATCAGCAGATCTTCCAGCTCTTCGTAGAATTCTTCGGTGTCTCTGGAGCCGGAAAAAAGCTGCTTCAGTCGCGTTCCAAGTCCCATGATGTTTCAGTCTCCCTTACCGGTCGTGGTATTGCTGCGCCGTTCTGACGTACCGGACGATGCGCCACAGCATATTGCCAAAGAGGCCGGTACTCAAGGCAACACCCCCGTAGTAGGTCCAGAAGATCGCATCGGCCCGATCAAGGGCGGCTTGCTGCTCCTCCGCATTCAGATCACTTCTGGCCAGGCCGTCAGGAAAGAGCGATCCGGTATCATCGTACAGTCCGTTGGCGACGATGGGCACCGCCAGGGAGACGATAAAGAACCCGATGGAACGGTACATTCTCTCACGGGCGTCTACTACCTGCCCCTCCCAGTCCGCCGCCAGGGGCACAAGAATGCGTTCTATCACCTCGGAAGAATCCGGATTCAGGGTGACCCTGCTCTGGTAGTAGTCCTCCAGGGCCAGCGTGAGTTCCATGGTCCGTCGAGGTACCGGCATCTCAAGGGGGGTGAAACCCTGCCACACCGCCCCGGCGTACACTCGCGCCCCGGCAGGCACGCTGCGAACTTCTACCGTTTCCCGAACGACCCTGTCCACCTGCAACGTCACTGCCTGTGTCTCCCCGGCGACCACCTCCACCAGGCGCTCCACCCGGCGCTGATCGTCAGTGAGGGCAACCAGCCGATACGAACCCGGCTGGAGAAACCGCCGGGTCACCGGCGCAAAACCCAGGGGCTCCCTGTCCAGAAAGACCCGCGCGGTGGGAAGTGGCATGTTCTCGAGATCAACAACAGTTACCGAGAGCGCCGCCAGGTCCCGGGATACCAGATCACGCACCACCGTCGCCGCTGCTGTTTCGAGGCGCGAGAGAATCTGCCCCGGCGGGGCAACAACCCGGGTAATCTCCCGGTCTCGAGGCGAGGACCAGCGGCTGTAGTTGCGCACGGTAATCAGGGTCAGCTCGTCAAGGGGCTCTACCACCAGATAGATCAGACTGTCCACACCGGCGTCTTCGGCCCACGCATCGGGCCCTGCCAGGGTGCGGCGAAAGCGATACTCCTCCCGTGAGACACGAACCGGCAACGTTTCCGGCAGAGGGATCGAGGCCGGATCAATATCCCGGAGCAGCTGAAGGGTCTCTGTCGCGGTGCTTACCCCGGCGGAGCCGGACGGTGCTACCGTCGGGTTTCGTCTGATCGCCTGGATCTCCGCCGCACGCCGCAGCCGGTCCAGATCGCGCTGGACTGCGGCGATACGCTGCCCAAGGAGCGCTTCCTGCAGGGACAGGCGGTCTTCTTCCGTGAGATAGCGCCGCGGAACTTCGTCAATAGCGTCTCTGAGAATCTGTACCCAGGACCCGACCGCCGGAAGATCCCGTCCCACCAGTTCCTCTCCCACCACGAGACCCACCGCTACGTCCCACATCCGGTCTTCCGGGACGATCCCGGCGAGCAGCTGCTGTCGCTCCAGCGCTGGCGCTGACTCCCCGGACCCGCCCGCTGCAACCGAAGACGGCGACAAAGACAGTCCGGTGAGGCAGAGCAGCAGGACTGTCCGTGGCAAACCCGGAGCCCTTCTCATGAGACCCTAATTCACCGCCTGTCCGGCGTGATGCTTCAGGAAACCCTCGATAAACGGGTCAAGTTCACCATCCATCACCGCCTGGATATTGCCGGTCTCAACTGCCGTGCGCAGATCCTTGACCATGGTATACGGCTGAAAGACGTAGGACCGGATCTGGTTTCCCCAGGATATTCCTTTCTTCTCAATTGCCTTGGCGGCGTTTTCTTCGTCACGCTGCTGCCGGTAGTACTCGTAGAGGCGACTCTTGAGCATCTTGATGGCGAAGTCGCGGTTCTTGTGCTGGCTGCGTTCGTTCTGGCACTGCACTACGATTCCAGTGGGGTTGTGGGTCATTCGCACCGCCGAATCGGTCTTGTTGACGTGCTGACCGCCGGCGCCGCTGGCACGGTAGGTGTCCACCCGGACATCTTCCATCTTCAGATCGATGTCGATGGTATCGTCTACTTCGGGAGAGACGTACACCGAAGCAAAGGAGGTGTGGCGTCGGCCGCTGGAATCAAAGGGTGAGATCCGGACCAGCCGATGGATGCCCGCTTCGGCCTTGAGATATCCGAAGGCGTACGGCCCCTTGACCTCCACGGTAACGGACTTGATGCCCCCCTCCGCTTCCTGCATGTCCATCAGATCCGCAGTCAGACCGTGGCTGTCGATCCAGCGGCGATACATCCGGTAGAGCATGCTCACCCAGTCGCACGCTTCTGTCCCGCCGGCGCCGCTGTGGATTGTCAGGAAGGCGTTGGCCATATCGGATTCTTCGCTGAGAAGCTGTTTGAGCTGCAGCTTCTCGTAGCGTCCGCGCTGATTCGCCAGGGCCGAGCGGATCTCTTTCTCCTGAGACTGATCACCCTCTTCAAGGGAGAGCTCCAGCAGCGCTTCCGTGTCTTCGATATCGGCAAAGAGCGTTTCCCAGGGTTCAATGAGGTCCCGCAGGCGTCGGATCTCGGTCATCACCGCCTCGGCGGTTTCCCGGTTGTTCCAGAACTCGGGGTCACCGGTGAGCGCTTCCTTATCTGCAATCTGAGCCCTTACCGCATCGGGGTCAAAGATACCTCCATGTGGCGCGGACTTCCTGTTTCAGATCCTGCAGGGGTTGTTTCAGTTCGTTCAGCATAGTGTTCCTCCGGACCGGTACTGTACCACGGCGCCGATGGGATTGTCACGGCGCCGCCAAAAGCCCCGGTCATCGAAAAAAGGCCGCAGGAATACGGTGTTCTGGCCCGAGTACCATTCTCCTGTTATACTTGGAAGCGAGGGGCCCACTCCGGACGTTAAATAGAGTGGAGGGCCTGCAATGAGAGGAGCTATGGAGATTTCCCAGGAGTCCCTGGAGACAATTGGAGCGTATGTTCGCCAGAACCTGCCGGCGTGGCTGGAGCAGGTGGAACCGCCGACTCGCCGGGATTGGGAACTGAAGCTGACCGAGCGCATCGTTCGTGTGGAGGAAGAACTGAAATCCCAGCGGCAGCTGATGCAGCAGGGCTTTGCTCTGGTGGACAAGCGGTTTGAGCAGGTGGAGCGGCGGTTCGAGCAGATTGATCGCCGTTTCGAGCAGGTTGACCTGCGTTTCGCCGCCTCCACCCGCCAGATCAACCGCTGGATGACCCTCATCACCATTCTGATCACCCTCATCGGCACCTCAGGGGCGTGGGGGACGGTGTTTTTGCGCTAACCCCCCAACGCCACGGCGATCTGCGCAGCCAGGGCGGCGTTGTTCTTTACCAGCGCAATGTTGGCCCGCAGGGACTCCCCGCCGGTGAGTTCCACAATTCTGGACAGGAGGAACGGCGTCACCTCCTTGCCGGTGATGGACCGATCTTCCGCTTCCCTGACAGCCCTGTTGATGACCCCTTCGATTTCGGCCCACTCCATCGCTTCGTCCTCGGGTATCGGGTTGGCGATGAGGGCTCCACCCGCCCCGGGCATTTGCCAGTGGGCGTGGAGGGCTGCGGCGATCTGCCCAGGGGTCTCCAGCCATGCCGGGCTGGGCAGGCCACTTTCACGGCTGTAGAACGCCGGAAACCGATCAGATCCAAAGGTGATCACCGGCACCCCCAGCGTCTCCAGATATTCCAGGGTTCGCGGGATATCCAGGATCGATTTGACCCCGGCGGAGACCACCGCCACGGGGGTGCGTCCCAGCTCGGGAAGGTCAGCTGAGACGTCCATGCTCTCAGCTCCGCCGCGGTGAACCCCGCCGGTACCGCCGGTTGCAAAGAGGCGTATCCCCGCCAGGGCCGCCCCGATCATGGTGGTTGCCACGGTGGTTGCCGCCAGGACCCCGGTGGACAGGGCCACCCCCACATCCCGGCGGCTGGCCTTGAGGACGTACGCTGCGGACCCCAGCTGTTCGATCTGCTCTTTCTCAAGCCCCACCCGAAACGCGCCATCCATAATCGCGATCGTGGCGGGGGTTGCCCCGTTATCCCGCACCACCTGCTCCACCGCCAGCGCTGTCTCGACGTTCCGCGGCCAGGGCATCCCGTGGGAGATGATCGTTGACTCCAGCGCAACCACCGCCTCACCGGCGCCCAGCGCAGCCCTCACTTCTTCTCCAATAACCAGAAAGTCGCCGTTATTCACCCCTATTTCTCCTTTTCAACTGCCGCCTCTATCCTCTGCCAGGACATATGGGGATCCACCGTCTGTTCCGAGGCCACCGTCAACGCCCCGGCGGCGATCCCCCGGCGGATCGCTTCTTCCGGTTCCAGCCCGCGAATCAGGGCGGCGGCAAAAGCGGCCACAAAGGCATCACCCGCCCCGTTCACGTTCACCGGCATCACCGATGTCACCGGGAAACGCCGCACCGTCTCCCGGGGGCCGGCACCCTCCCGCAGGGTGACTCCGGCAACGCCGTCAGTCTCGATCCAGTAGCGAACCCGCAGGGACGAGCCGCCTGCCCGCCACCCCCTGAGCAGCTCCGCTTCATCGGCGTTGGGGGTCACGAACTCGACGACGCCGCGGCACCGGGCGAGACGACCTGCCTTCTCGACGCTGACCGGATCCACCAGCACCGGTATCTGTCGCCGGGCCGCCCAGTCCATCGCCGCCTGCAGCGTGCCGGTGACCAGGTTGGTATCTAGGATGACCATCCCCGGCGGGGCGGAGACCGCCGCAGCGTCCAGCCGTCTGACCACGTCTGCCGGACGCAGAGTTTCCGTTGCGGTCATGTCCGCGACGGCGCTCTCCAGCTCGCCGGCACCGAGGACGCTTACGTACATACCCGGGAGATGGGTACGTCGCCGGATCACACCACCGGTGTCCACCCCGGACTCCCGGGTCCGCTCAAGCACCCACCGGGAGAGGGGATCTGTCCCGACCGCTCCGAAGAGTACCACTTCAGTACCCAGCCGAGCCAGGTTCTCCGCCACGTTGCGGGCAACTCCGCCGGCGGACAGCGTAACGCGACCGGGGTTGGAGGTGCCGGGCTGCACTGCCGCAGTCACAGCTCCGGTGATGTCGCAGTTGATACCCCCGACCACAAACACGCTGCCGGACGGTCTGGTCGGCTCCATGTGCGGCGTGCGCACCATACGCTCCATATGCGCCGGGATTGTACCCCGCCACCGGTGAGAGCTACAGTCCCCGCCGTGAAAGAGGTGCTCTACCATCTGTTCCGGCTGACCCTCTGGCAGTGGCTCCGCTGGAAGTACCGGGTTCGTATATTGGACCAACCACCCCGCGGTCGAACGCCCCTGGTGGTGGTCTCCAACCACGTCAACTTCTGGGATCCCTTTCTCATCTCCTTTGCGCTGCGCCGTCCGGTCTCGTTTGTCGCCGCCGATGGAAACTTTCGCTCCAGACCGATGCGCTTCCTCATGACCCTGGCGGGACAGGTACCCAAAGCCAAAGGGCGAACAGACATGCAGAGTATTCGCCTCTTGCAGGACCTGGTCCGCGGCGGCCGGGCAATTGCAGTCTTCCCGGAGGGGCAGCGAACCTGGGACGGCGAGCCCCGGGAGATCCTGCCGGGAATCGAGAAGCTGGTGAAGCTGCTCCGGGCGCCGGTGATGGCGGTTCAGCTTCAGGGTGCGTACCGTTCACTGCCCAGGTGGAGTCGGCGTGGCCGCCGGGGGGTGCTGGAGATACACTTTCGGCTCCTGTCCCCGGATGAACGTTCCCGGGAGGGGATCACCCGGGCGATCCGTTTCTCCGAAGACCAGTGGCAGGCGCGGCGACAGGTCCGTTACGTCGGCCCAGGACGGGCAGAGGAGTTGGAAACGCTGCTCTTCCATTGTCACCGTTGCGGAAGCTGGGACACCCTGGTTTCCACCGGATCGACGCTGTCCTGCAGTTCCTGCGGGGCAACCGCGTTTCTCACCGCAGCAGGCACGTTCCGGGATCATCCCTTACCCACCGTCGCTTCCTGGCACCGCCGGCAGATGCAGGCTCTTGGTGAGGACCTGGCGCTGGAGGCACCCCGGTCGCTCCCCTGCATTGCCAGGGAGGTCCGGGTGCTTACCGGCTACCGCACCCGTCCCCTTACCCTGCGCGGTGAGGCGGCGGTGACACTGGGCACCACGGAACTGGAAATCTCCATCCCCGGCAGGGAGCGATGGAGCATCCCTGTCCAGGAGATACAGGGCATCAACGTGCAGTACACCCGGCAACTGGAGTTCTATTTTCGAGGCACCCTGTTTGTTCTTCGGATGCAACGAAGGAGCGACGGAGCGTATCGCTTCGAACAGAGCATTCTGTTCCTGCAGGACCTTTACCGGCACCGCTGATTTTACTATGTTCTGGGTATGGAACAGGCAATTCTTGAACTGGTAGGTGCGTCGTGCACCTCCTGCGCAATCGGAATCGATCACATGGCCCGCAGAATCAAGGGTGTCCAGGATGTGCAGGTAGATCGCGGTAGCGGTCAGATCATCCTGGATTTCGACGGTAACACCGCAACGATCGAGAAGATCCAGCAGTTTGTCATCGCCATCGGCTACCAGGCAAACCTCATCTCCAGAACGCCGCTACACGCTGGTTGATACCTGCCTGTTGAGTCGGGAGAGGCGCTGTGCCAGCAGCCGGGCCAGGAATATACCGTAGTGGGGCTGCCGCTGAATCGCGGCCACAAAGGCGTTTTTGGTGATTCTGACGATGCGGCCGCTGCCCCTGGTCACTACCGACGCGGACCGGCGGTTACCCAGCAGAAACGACATCTCCCCCAGAAAGATGTCATCCGGGGTAAGTGTCGCCACCTTCTGCCCGGCGATCTCGATATCAAACGCACCGTTTATGATATAGAAGAGGTCGTTGGAAGCGTCTCCCTCCTTGAACACCACCTGGCCGTCCTCGAAGTTGACCACCTCCTGATCTGAAAAGATCCCCGGGGTTGCGTTGGCCCGCTTCACATGGGGCACTTCGAAGGCGACGCTGTTTCCCTTCTCGTTGTAGGTCAGGTTCTGGATGTAGTGGTTGGTCATGCGAATGCCGTGACCGTGCAGGTCCAGGTTCACGTCGGAGTTCTGGACCCGGGAACGCCAGTCAAAACCCTGGCCCTCGTCCTGGATCTCAAAGCGGGACGACTCCGCTTTGATCGTGTAGGAGACAGCCACCCGCTTCGCCCCCACCTCCGGGTCCAGACACTTTTCGCGAATCAGGGGGAGAATATCGCCGTGTTTGTGGAGGTACGCGTTTTTCTCTTCGTAGGTAATGCCGCAGTTTCCGTGTTCTATCGCGTTGATGATCAGCTCAAAGAGCGCCACGTGCAGACGGTCACGCATCTCGATGTCGATGTAGTTGGAGTTGAACAGAAAGTTGGAGATCAGCGAAGCGTAGGTCCTGGCGTTGTAGGGGTCGTTGTCCATCTCGAAGCTGCCGTGGATCGTCCCGAGAAAATCCAGCTGAATATCCCGCTGAAAGAGGATCTGCCGGTTGCGGAAGAGCAGGTAGAGCACCCGAAAGAACGTCTCCACGAACTCACCCCGCCGGATCATGGTGATCACGTTGGTCTCCCGGGGCAGTTCCTCGATCTTCCGGGCATCCGCCCGGGCGTACACTCCAATAACCCCGCCGTAATGCAGCCAGGGATCTTCCGTCACCGCCTGGATCAACTCCAGCCCGTTCACCGCCGGGTCGGAAAAGTTGACCAGCTGCAACTCCGGCAGCTCGTAGCGAATATATTCCAACGCATCGTCCAGGTTGGTGAGGAATACTGGCTCGAAGGCATCACCAAACCGGGAACAGATACGGGATACACGATCATTCAACTCTGAATCACTGCTGACAACAGGAAACCGCCTCATACGGCCAATATCGGCGCAGATCCTGCAAAGGTAAACTGATGGGGGCACAAAAAAACGGAGCCGCCGTAGCAACTCCGCTCCCTCTGCAACCCCGTCCTTCCGGGACGGCGCCAGGTTCCCGTGGAACCCGGCGGTCTGCCTGTGTGCTTACTTCGAGTAGAACTCGACGATCAGCTGCTCCTCCGCGATTGTCGGGATCATATCCCGGGTGGGGAGCATCGTCACCTTACCGGTGAGCTCATCCTGGGAAACCTCCATCCACGGCGCAACCTGCCGGGAAGAGTTTTCCGAAACGAGCCGGCGCATCAGCATCTCGGTGGTTTTCTTGTCTTTCACCGAGACGAGATCGCCGGGGCGCACCAGTGCGCTGGGAATGGTCACTCTGCGTCCGTTCAGATGAATATGACCGTGACCGACCAGTTGTCTGGCCTGTCGCCGGCTGGCAGCCATTCCCATGCGGTACACCACGTTGTCCAGGCGCCGCTCAAGCATGATCAGCATATTGTGGCCGGTAACACCCTTCATGGACTTTGCCTTGTAGAAGAGGTTTCGGAACTGCCGCTCTGACAGTCCGTAGGCGAACTTCACTTTCTGCTTTTCCTTGAGCTGACGCGCGTACTCTGTCTCGCGAATGCGACCCTTTTTGGGGTTACCCGGCCCGTACGGTTTCTTTTTCAGCAGACGGTCGTACTTGGGATTTCCAAAGATGTTTATGCCGAGGTGGCGAACCATCTTTCCTCGGGCTTTTGAAGGTCGGGCCATTCACAATTCTCCTTGTTTCATGCAACGGACGCGTTTCGAGGCGCAATACTACGCACATTGACAGCACGCTGTCAAGACTGAGGGTCAAGACGACTTGAATATCGACTTCAGGCGATCGAGAACTCCTCTGGGTTTCTGCGTTTTCGCAGGTTCCGACGCAGCCGGAGCTGACGCTGGCGGCTCCGCAGGTGCCGAGCGCCCCTTCGGTGCTGTCCCCCGCGGTGACGCCGCCCGCTCTGCCCCAGTGTTCCGGTTCCCGCTTCCAGCGCCGTCTCCGGAGCCGTTTCCGGGACCACTGCCACCGCGGCGGCGCCGTCGCTTCCGGGTTCCACCACCGGACCCTTCCAGGTTGGCCAGCATCTCGTCGGTGGGCTGGAAATCCTCGCCGTACTTCCGGCGGTAATAGGCCAGCCGGTCTTCCAGGTTGTCTGATGATTTGGGAGAGCCCGCACCAACCTCCTGGGGTCGGCGCTGAGGCCGATCGTGCCGGGGGCCACGTTCAGGCCGGGGGCTGCGTTCCGTCCGCGGGGTGGCGTCAGGACGGGGAGCCCTCTCCTGCCGGGGGCTGCGGTCCTGTCTGGGGCCATGGTCCTGTCGGGGGCCACGGTCCCGTCTGGGCCCGCGATCGTCCCGGCGCCCGCGACCGCTGTCACGACCACGGTCCCGGTCACGACCGGAGTCCCGTCCCGCCGATTCGAGGTGAATCCGAACCCCCTTGCTGGCGTCCTGGCCGTAGTCATCGGCGCTCAGCGTTCCAACGGGGATACGCTGGTTGATCAGCGACTCGATGGAGTCCAGCCCGAAGACGTACCGCTGGCACGCCAGCGTAATGGCCTTGCCGCTTTCACCAGCCCGGGCGGTTCGTCCGATGCGGTGGACGTACGCTTCGGGATCCTCCGGGACGTCGTAGTTGATCACCATCTCCAGGTTGTTGATGTGCAGCCCCCGGGCGGCCACGTCGGTGGCTACCAGAAACTCCGCCTTGCCATCCTTCAACTTGCGGATGATCGCCAGTCGCTTGCGCTGGGGCAGATCGCCGATGATGAACTCCGAGGGAAAGCCGTTGAGCTCCAACCGCCGGGAGACCTCCTCGGCGGCGCGCTTGGTGTTGGTGAAGATGATCGCGTTTCTGGGGGTCTCGCGATTGAGAAGACCGATAAGGGCGGGCATCTTGTCGTCGTAGGCGACGTGGTAGATCTCCTGCTGCACCCGCTCCACGGTGATCTGCTCCGGGGCAACCTCGATCTCCACAGGGTCGTTCATGTGCTCCCAGGCGATATTGCGGGCCTTGGTGCTCAGGGTGGCGCTGAACAGCATGTTCAGCCGCTCTTCCCGGGGACGCATGCGCCGCAGCATCTTCCGCAGATCCGGGTAGAACCCCATGTCGAAGAGCCGGTCCGCTTCGTCGATCACCAGGATTCCGTTGGCCCGCAGGTCCATGTGGCCGGACTGGCTCAGATCGATAATCCGCCCGGGTGTTCCCACGACGATATCGCAGCCGTCCGAGAGGGCCCGCTGCTGCTGCTCGTACCCCACCCCACCGTGGAACACCTCTGCCCGAAGACCAAGGCCCTCAGAAAGTACCTCCGCCTCCTCTTTTATCTGTACCGCCAGCTCCCTGGTGGGGGCGATAACCAGAATGGAGCTGCCCCGAAATCGCTCGCTGTGCCGCAGGAGCTGAAAAGCAGGAAGAAGAAATGCCGCGGTCTTGCCGGTGCCGGTCTGGGACTGGACCATCACGTCCTTGCCCTCCAGAACCACCGGAATGGCCCGTTCCTGCACTACCGTGCAGTCTTCAAACCCGGCGGAGCTGATCGCTGCCAGAATCTCCGGGTCAAGTTGTAACTCGTCAAACTTCATATTGTCCCCACAGTAGCCTAAATGCGGATCTGTCGCAACGCGGCGAAAATTTGCTCCGAATCGTCAGCGTCGACCCAGCGGATTCCCGGAAGTCGCCGCAGGTAGGTGTATTGCCGTTTGGCGTAGCGTCGGGTGTTGTAGACAATCCGCTGCCGAATTTTCTCGGGATCCCCCTCTCCGCTCAGGAACTCGGCGTAGCCTATCGTCCGCATCCCCGGGTCCTCGCCGGTGTACCCCATCTCCAGAAGCCCTTCCACTTCCCTGGCCAACCCGCGGCGGAACATCTGATCAACCCGGTTCTCGATGCGCCGATGAAGTACCTCCCGGGGACAGGACAGCCCCAGAACCCGGGGGTCCACCCCGGGCCGCAGCGTCTCAGTACGAGGGAACTCGCTGCGTCGGCGTCCGGTGGTGTGGTAGATCTCCAGGGCGCGGATGGTGCGGTAGGTGTCTGCCGGCGCGATCGCCCCGGCGCTGACCGGGTCCACCGTTTCCAGCTCTGCCCGCAGCACCTCCAGCCCCTCCCGGTCCAGACGCTCCTGCAGCTCCCGTCGCACCGCCGGGCTCCCCGGGGGGGTGTCCGGCAGGCCGCACAGATAGCCCCGCAGGTAGAACCCGGTGCCGCCGGCGATGACCGCCAGACGGCCGCGGCGATGGATCTCGGTCACCAGCTCGTCGCAGCGCCGGACAAACGCCCCCAGATCGAACTGCTCACGCGGATCAAGGAAAGAGACAAGATGATGAGGAAGACGTGAACGCTCCTCTGTGGAAGGGAGGGCGGTGCCGATCTCAAGGTGCCGGTAAATCTGGCGGGAATCGGCGCTGATCACCTCAATGGGCGGAGCGCCCCAGCGGCCAACCAGGTCAGGGTCGGTTGCCGCATTCAGCAGGGCCTGGGTCTTGCCTGCCCCGGTGGGTCCGCACAGAACAAGGACGCTGCTCACCGGGGAGCTCCGGAATCAGCCTGCGGTGATCTCGAAATGGACCTCGTCCGTCAGGATCTCGGTTATTGCCTGGGAGACAACCTTGTCGCCGTCTTCAATGACGCTGCCGTGTTCGTCAGAACTGAAGGCCCGCCGGATCTCACCGAGCTGGTGGGCTCGACGAATAATTGCTGATGTGAGTTCGTATACATTGCGATCATCCTGAAGGAGAAGATCGAGTGGTATTGCCATGGTGCCTCCGTGAGGGCAATATACCGGAAAAATCCGGCCCCGCGCAAGGCTCGCCTTGACGAACAGGTCCGGATCATCGAACATTCGGCCCAAGAGGAACGAGGGAATGACAGAAACGGCCCTGGTGATCGTGGAATCACCGACCAAAGCGCGGACCATCAAGAAGTTTTTGCCTCCCGGTTTCATCGTCGAGGCCAGCGTGGGGCACATCAGGGACCTCCCCCAGTCAGCGGCGGAGATCCCCGCCCGGGTGAAAAAAGAGCCCTGGGCGCGTATCGGTATCGACGTGGAGAACCAGTTTGCGCCGCTGTATGTCACCCCGAAGGGGAAGGCGAAGGTGATCCGCCACCTGAAGGACCAGCTCAAGAAGGTTGAGGTCGTCTATCTGGCCACTGACGAAGACCGTGAGGGGGAGAGCATCTCCTGGCACCTCCTTGAGGTGCTGAAGCCCAAGGTGCCGGTACGGCGTCTGGTCTTCCACGAGATCACCCGCAGCGCCATCCAGCACGCTCTGGAGAATTACCGATCCGTTGACATGAAGCTGGTCCGGGCGCAGGAGACCCGGCGCATTCTGGACCGCCTGTACGGGTACACCCTCTCGCCCCTGGTGTGGAAGAAGATCGCCTACGGTCTATCGGCGGGGCGGGTTCAGTCTCCGGGGCTGCGGATGATTGTGGAACGGGAGCGGGAGCGGATCCGCTTTGTTTCCGCGGAATACTGGGACATCCTGGCAGTGTTGAATAGACCCGGTGCGGACCCGCCCTTTGAGGCACGTCTGGTGGAGTACCGGGGGAAGAAGGTCGCTACCGGAAAGGATTTCGACCCTGCTACCGGCACCGCCTCGGATGACTCGGTAACGCACCTTGACCAGCCCACGGTAGAGAAGCTCGCCGCAGCCCTCAAGGAGAAACCCTGGACCGTCGCCTCGGTGACCTCCCGGGACGTAAACAGCCGCCCCTCAGCGCCGTTCATCACCTCTACTCTCCAGCAGGAGGGTAACCGCAAACTCGGGCTCAGCGCCCGGGAGACGATGCGCACCGCCCAGCGCCTCTACGAGGAGGGGTTCATCACCTACATGCGGACAGACAGCCCGGCCCTTTCCGCCGAGGCCGTGGCGGGAGCACGAAAGCAGATTCAGGAGCTCTACGGCCCGGATTATCTCTCCGCGGAAGAACGGCGGTATTCCTCTTCCAAAGACGCCCAGGAGGCCCACGAGGCGATCCGCCCCGCCGGAGAGACGTTCCGTCACCCCGACGAGACGCAACTCACCGGGCGGGAGCGTTCACTGTACGAGCTGATATGGAAACGCACCATCGCCAGCCAGATGGCTGACGCGAAGAAGCGTTCCCTGGCGGTGCGTATCGCCGTGGAGGACGCCCTCTTTGCCGCCTCGGGCAATACGATCATCTTCCCCGGGTTCCTGAGGGTTTACGTGGAGGGCCGGGACAACCCCGAGGCGGCGCTGGACGACCGGGAAGTACTGCTGCCCCCGCTGGCCGAGGGAGACTCGGTGGCGGTGACCCGCCTGGACGCGGACCAGCACCAGACCCGCCCCCCGGCGCGCTTCACCGAAGCGTCCCTGGTGCAGCAACTGGAGAAAGCGGGGATCGGCCGTCCCTCAACCTACGCTACCATCATCGCCACGCTGTACGAGCGCGGGTACATCCGGCGGCAGGACAAGGCGCTGGTTCCCACCTTCACCGGAATGGCGGTGGTGCAGCTCCTGGAGAATCACTTCACCGAACTGGTGGAGTATCGCTTCACCCGGGATATGGAGACCGCCCTGGACGAGATCGCCGAGGGTGACCGGGATCATCTGGCGTATCTGGAGTCGTTTTACCTGGGCAAGGAGGGGCTCAGCTCGCGGGTTGAGCGCCGGGAGAAGGAGATCAAACCGGAGAGCTCCCGGAGCATCGCTCTGCCGCAGCTGAAGGAGCATCAGGTGGTCAAGGTAGGCCGCTACGGACCGTACATCATCCACCACGAGGGGGGCGAGGAGATTCACGCGTCCATCCCGGAAGAGTACGCCCCGGCGGACCTCACCGAAAAGGATATCGCCGGAATCATCGAGATCCAGAAGAGCGGCCCGGAACCGCTGGGAACCCACGCCGAGACGGGGCTGCCCATCTATTGCCTCACCGGGCGGTACGGACCATACGTGCAGCTTGGAGAGACTCCCGAAGAAAAAGACGCGAAGCCAAAACGCGCCAGCCTCCCCCGGGGAATACAACCTGCGGGGGTCACCATAGAGCTGGCCACCAAACTACTGAGCCTGCCCCGTACCCTGGGCACCCACCCCGAGAGCGGCGGCGAGGTGGTGACCAATATCGGTCGCTTCGGCCCGTTCGTGGTTTGCGACGGGGAGTTCCGATCCCTCAAGAAAGACGACGACGTCTACTCCATCACCCTGGAGCGGGCCCTTGAGCTGCTGGCCGAGGAGAAGAAGGGACGGCGATCCGGCTCTACCGTCCTGAAGGAGCTGGGCAAAACAACCGGGCGGGGCGCCGCGGGGGAGCAGAACGTCGCCATCCTGGACGGCCGTTACGGCCCCTACGTCAAGATCGGCAAGAAGAATCACACCCTTCCGGAGGAACTGCGGACCCCTGAGAAAATCGCCGCGCTCACCATGGAAGAAGTGCTGAAACTCGTGGATTCCTGACCTTCCCCATTACCCCGGTTCGTGGGATAATGGCAAACACACCCTGCATGGAGGACCGTTTTTATGATTATCCTGACTCTGAACTGTGGCAGCTCATCAGTAAAATACCAGCTGTATCACTGGGAACAGCACGAGGTTCTGGCTACCGGAGTGGTAGAGCGGGTTACCCAGGATGGGTCGCGGATCCTGCACAAAGTACCCGGCCGGGACGAGCTGGAGATTGCCCATCCCTGCCCGGACCACCGGGAGGCAATTCAGCTGATCATGAACACCGTTATCGACCCGGACCACGGCGCAATTGCCTCCATGAAAGAGGTAAAGGCGGTGGGTCACCGGGTGGTCCACGGCGGCGAAGAGTTCAAGAAGTCGGTGATCGTTGACGACGCCGCGCTGGAAGTATTCCGACGCATCCAGAGTCTGGCCCCCCTGCACAACCCGGCCAACATCATGGGTATCGAGGCGGCGCGGCAGGTGCTGCCGGATGTCCCCCACTGCGCGGTGATGGATACCGCCTGGCACCAGACGATGCCCGCCGCGGCGTATACCTACGCCGTTCCCTACGAGTGGTACCGCAACTACGGTGTCCGACGCTACGGGTTTCACGGCACCTCGTTTCTTTACACCGCCAAGCGCGCCGCGGTACTGCTGGGGCAGGATCCCTTCAAGACCAACCTGATTATTGCCCACATCGGCAACGGCGCCAGCATCTGTGCGGTCAAGAACGGGGTGTCTGTAGACACCTCTATGGGCCTCACCCCGTTGGAAGGGCTGGTTATGGGCACCCGCAGCGGCGACATCGACCCGGCGATCCCCTTTTACATGATGAATACCGCCAACATGTCTGCTGAAGAGGTGGAGCGCACCCTCAACAAAAAGAGCGGCGTTCTGGGTATCACCGAGAAGTATGTTGACCGCCGGGACATCGAGGAGGCCGCCGCTGCCGGGGAAGAGCAGGCGCAGCTGGCCATCGACGTTGAGAGCTACCGCATCCGCAAGTACATCGGCGCGTACGCAGCTGCGCTGGGGCGGGTGGACGCGGTGGTGTTCACCGCCGGCGTTGGCGAGCGGGGTCCCACCATCCGGGCGGCAGCCCTTGAAGGTCTTGAGATCATGGGCATTGCCATGGATCCGGAGAAAAACCGTCTCTCCCGCACCAAGAATGCCGAGACGGTGATCAGCCGGGACGACTCCCCCACAAAGATCTACGTGATACCCACCGATGAGGAGTTGGTGATGACCGAGGACACCTTTGCCCTGGTAAACGGCACCTACGACGTGCACACCAGCTTCACCTACTCCTTCCAGAAACCCGACTACGTCAATATGGAACGCAACGGCTGTATCGATCGGGATCTGCTGAAACTGCAGGGGCTGGACCGCATCGTCCTCTCGCCGATGGTCCCCGGTGACGACAGCGACCCGGAATGTGACTGACCGTGGTCCTGACGATCGACGTCGGCAACACCAACATCGCCTTCGGTGTACACACCGGAGAGCGCTGGCTGGATCACTGGCGCCTTCGTTCCGACCCCGAGGAGACCTCAGACGAGTACCTGGTTCTCTTTCATAACCTGTTGCACGTGGCCGGCCACCAGCTGGACCGGATCGACCGCATCGTCATCAGCTCGGTAGTGCCCGCTCTGACTCCGGCCATCACCGCGGTGGCGCGCAGGCTCTGCCCCGACATCCCGCCGCTGGTGGTGAACCACACCCTCAACACGGGGCTGAACAGCGACGCGCCCATACCGCCGGAGCTGGGTAACGACCTGCTGGCTAACGCCGTTGCCGCCTACGCCAGGTTTCGCGGTGCCGCTATCGTGGTGGACTTCGGCACCGCCCTCACCTTTGAAGCGATCTCAGCAGACGGGAGGATCCTCGGTGTCAGCATCGCTCCGGGACTCCGCAGCGCCGTCCGCGCCCTGAGCAGCAACACCGCCCAGCTTCCCGCGGTAGACCTGGTGCCGCCGCCGCAGGCCCTGGGACGCACCACCATCCACGCGATTCAGTCAGGGGTGGTCTTCGGGTATGTGGGGATGATAAAGGAACTGGTAGATCGGATGACCGAGGAAATGATCGCCAACGGCGACTGTGTGGAATCGCCACAGATCATCGCCACCGGGGGGCTGGCAGAAACGTTTGCCCCCATTGCCGGCGTCTTTGACGCCATTGACCAGTGGCACACCCTGGAAGGGCTGCGCCTGCTGGCTGTGCTCAACCCCGCCCCGGGCGGGGTGTAACGGAGGTTACTCCCCCGCTTTTCTGGCAGCCTTCTCCTGACGCTTCTTCTGGTTGGTGATCGTTGCCTTGGCACTCTTTGAGATCATCACCTTCTTGCCGTCAATTTCCTGTTCGTACAGCAGCTTTACACCGGTCCGGCCGGTGACGGGGCACTTGCCGCGCCCTGAATTGGGGGTCTCGTCCTTGAGGGGACGGCCACGATGCGCTTTGGACATGCAGTCTCCTTGAAAAAATGGTGACGGCATCCTACCGGATACCGCCACCTTTGTCATCCCCGCCTCAGCCTACCGGCTGTTACGGTCCAGCAGGAACTCAACGCGCCGGTTTTTCCAGCGCTCTTCGGCGTTTTCATGCGGGACAACCGGACGGAGCCCGCCGTACGCCTCAATGGTCATCCGATCCCGGTCGATACCCAGGATCATCAGCGCCTTCATCACCTCTTCGGATCGATCCCTCGAGAGGGGCAGCAGCTCGTCCCGCTGCTCCCGGGCGATGGACTCGGCGCTCTCCAGGTAGACGTGGGCAGCGTGACCCTCTACCACGATCGCATCGTCAGGGTAGCGCTCCAGGATCTGTGCCAGCCGCCGCAGGGTAGAGAGATTGCTCTCCAGCTGGTCGCGATCGCTGAGGAACATGTCCGCGGTGTTCCCTGCAAAGTTAATGCTGGAGATGCGGATCCGCAGCCTGTCCCCTTCGCGCATCACCAGGATGTCCGTGGAGATGCTGGCATCACCGATGATCTCGCCGTTGCGCTGGTCCCGGGCGGTCATTCGCACCGGATAATCCATCGCCGACTGCACCAGCTCGCCGCGGTCGCTCAGACCATCCCAGACGATCTGCGTCGGGGGGGTACCGCTACCGCTGAACCGGCGGAAGGGGCGTCCCCGGGGGTCGAGAATCTGCAGATCCCAGCGGACGATGGGCAGTTGAGAAACCACCTCGATACCGATACGCGCGCGGTCGTCTATTCCGTCCCCGTCGGGAGAGAAGGGCTGCGGCGTCACCGTGAGGTTCAGCTCCGGAACAAAGGGTCGGGTATCCACCAGTAACACAATTGACTCCCGGGTGCGGTTACCCGCAGCGTCCTCGGCCATGAGCACGTACTGGTACTCACCGTCGGGCACCACCTCGCCGTCGGCGCCGCGACCGTCCCAGACGAGATTGCGTACCTGGTCCCGGTACTCCCGGGTGAGAATCACCTCACCGTCGGCGCTGCGGATCTCACCGATCCAGTTATCCCCGGGAGTCACCCGCTGGGTGATGGTCACTGTGTCCCGTTCGCCATCGCCGTCAGGCGAGAACTGGCGGTGATTGACCGTCAGCACCTCAACCCGGGGCGGGGTGCGGTCAACAATGAAGGGACCGACGCCAGTCACCAGGGCGCTGTGGCCGTTCTGCCAGATCACCTGAAGCCGGGCAGTATACTCACCGTCGGCTACCACGGTTCCCCCGTTGGTAAGACCGTTCCAGCGGAACGTATCAAAAGGCTGCCGCCGGTACTCGCTGCGGACGACTCTATCCCGGCTGTCACGAACCTCGAAGAGGAACTGTTCGATCCGTTCGGGCGCACCGTAGGTGGTCCGGAATACCAGCTCCGAGAGGGGGCTCTGGCTGACCGGGGAGATATACCGGCCATCCACATCGAGGGTGATATCGGGGGTACGGGAGTCCAGGATGACCCGCAAGGGCCGGGTGGTCCCCACGTTACCCGCTCTATCTTCAGCGGTAAGGACCAGCTCGTACAGCCCGTCCGGGGCCATCCCCGGCTCCAGGAGTGCCTGCCCTTCCCAGGCCAGAGCTACCTCCGCGCGATTGGGCTGTCCCGCCACCGGCGACGGCGTCTGCTGCACCAGCTCCAGAAACTCCTCCAGGGAGCCCTCGGCCAGAGCGGAACCGTCTACCGAGAGGGTAAACATCCAGGACACATCGCGGTCGAAACGAAGGGTTCCGGCGATGGCCTGTTTGTCACCGGCACCGAACACCAGGGGCTGACCCTGCTCGGTGGGGGCCGGTTCGGTCCGAACGGTGAACCCCGCTTCAGGTGCCGCGGTATCGATGATCAGGTCCAGCGGTGCCGACTCGTTGGTGATGCCGCTGATGAGGCGGGTGCGCAGGCGGGCCTGCACCGTTCCGTCCGGCAGCAGCGAACCGTCCTGCCGGCGCCCATCAAACAGCCATTCTTCCGGGGGTGCTCCGCGGCCGGATTCGCTGCGCACTGCCTGTCCGCGGGAGAGGATATCCAGATTCCACGAATCCACCAGGCCCCGCTCGCTTACAGAAATATCGATCAGGATCGTGTCGCGACGACCTGAAGCGTTGGGTGAGAACGCGTTGTTGCCGTCAGAGACGCGCAGTACAAGGTCGCTCTCCTGGAGGCTGAGGGTCACCGCGGTGGGATGTACCTCAGTGGCGCTGTTGCCGGCGCGATCAAAGCCGGTCAGCGAGAGACGGTACTCTCCCTCGGGGGCAACAGGGCGGTCCGCGTCGGTGCTCTCACCGACAGTGCCGTCCCAGACAAAGAGGTTTGGTGGTGCCGGATCAAGAGAGGACTGGCGCGGCCGGTCGTTCTCAAAGGTCTCGGTGAACACAACATCGCCGTCGCTGTCCAGGATTTCCACCACCCAGCGAAGCTCCCGGCTGCCCCGCAGACCGAAGGAGATGGTGTCCCGAACACCGTCACCGTTGGGCGCGAATATCTGGTACTCCAGCGGAGGAAATTCCTCGATTACCGGTGGGGTATTGTCCACCGTTACCGCAAAGGGCGGGCTCAGGGAGGTGTTGCGCTCATCATCCACAATGGAGAGCTGGTAGGTATACTCACCGTCCGCCACAAACTCGCCATCCTGGTTACGGCCGTCCCAGCGCAGATTGTCTGGAATCTCTACCCGGGGTTTCTCGCCACCGAAGAGGTTTCCGAAGAATCCCCGCCGTTCGGTCTGCCGCTCCCGCTGTATGTATACCGGGTTTCCATCAGCATCAAAAATGGTCAGCGCGTATTCGACGATCACCGTGTCTTCCCCGGGGATCACCACGCTGGAGAACGGCAGTTCAAGGGTGTCCTGCACACCGTCCTGGTTGGCCGGCGAGATAAACTGCCGGGGCTGGGGCGGTATCTCCAGAGCCGGTGTCTGTGTCTCTTGAGCACCACCGGCAAAGACCGGAAGTGCCGGCAAAAGAGCCATACACATGGCGATGGCAACGATCGTCATTTGACTGATTCCGCTGTTGTTCTTCTTTTTCATAGATTCCTCAGTGTTTTCGGCCAGAGTTCCACAATTCAAAAACAAAGATAACCCGATTCTGTAACAAAATCGACACTTCCCAGAACGCTTTTCCGCGGTTACCCTCTCCAGGTGCGGGAAACCGATCTGTTTGTACCACTATCGCGCTGGCTGGAGGGCCAGGGATACTCCGTCTCCGCTGAGGTGGGCCACTGTGACATCGTGGCCCGGCCCGGCAGCGACTTCGACAGCGCCAGCAGCGCCGACGCAGACGCCGATGACCCGGCGGACCTGATTGTGGTGGAGATGAAGGTGCGCATGTCTCTGGATCTGGTGGTGCAGGCGGCGCTGCGCAAGGAGCTCACCGAAGCGGTCTATGTGGCGGTGGCGGTGACCGGAAGCCGGGGGCACCTGCGCAACACCAAAGGGGTGCTGGCGCTGCTGCGCCGGCTGGAGGTGGGGCTGCTGCTGGTGCGGTTTCTGCGCAGCGGAACCCGGATAGAGGTGGTTCTGCACCCCCGTCCGTTCACCCGGCGCCGGGCCCATCGCCGGCGCGCACGGATCATCCGCGAGATCGACGGACGATACGCCGAACTGGATCAGGGAGGGCTGCCGGGAAGTGTGCCGCGGATGAGCGCCTGGCGGCAGCGGTCGATCAGGGTGGCTCGACTGCTCCTGCAGGAGGGAGAATGCTCCCCCCGGGGGTTGCGCGAACTGGGCGCCCCCGAGGAGACCCAGCGGATTCTCTCCACCAA
>SKHA01000159.1 GCA_007117185.1 Spirochaeta sp.
GGAGGCAGACGTGGCGACAAAGAAAATGACGATCAAGGGACGGATAGTACTGGCTGTGACCGCCGGGATCATCATCCTCAGCGGGATCAACGTGGCTCTGACTGTGCAGCGTTTCTACCAGCAGATGAACACCACCACAGAAGAACGCTTCAGCGAGATCAAAGAGAGCTTTGACGCCCTGCTGGACGAACAGTTCTCCAGCCTCTCCCTGGTAGTGGAGTCGATTCTCCAGGACGACACCATCGTGGCTGCCTTCGCCGCTCGGGACCGGGCAACCCTTGCCGCTCGGCACGCCCGGCTCTTCGAGCGCATGCTGAACCAGTTCGGCGTGGCCCAGTATCAGTTTCACGTCCCACCGGCAACCAGTTTCTACCGCTTTCACGCCACCGAGGTCTTTGACGACGATCTGTCAGCGTTCCGAGCCACCGTGGTGGAGACCAACAGGGGTCAACAGCCGGTGGTTGGGC
Organism: Spirochaeta sp.; assembly: GCA_007117185.1. GTDB lineage: Bacteria > Spirochaetota > Spirochaetia > DSM-27196 > Alkalispirochaetaceae > Alkalispirochaeta. The sequence goes on from SKHA01000159.1 coordinate 468, forward strand.
TGGAGGTCGGCCGTGGCGGGCCGGGGGTACGCATCGTTTATCCCGTGTTCTGGGAAGGTCTGCACCAGGGCAGCGTTGAGGTGGGAGGATCGATCAACGCCATCGTCCGGAGCGTACAAAGCACCTTCAACATCGAGTACGCCATCGGCATCGACCCGTCAATCTTTGAGCAGGCCGGCCGGCTGGCTGCGGGAACAGACGATATCCTGAACCGCTCGGTGCAGTACTACAACTTCTCCTCCGACGACGCCCGCGTCGCCGCGGCAGCGGCAGCAGGACCTGGAGAGACGGTCCAGATCGGAACACGAAGCTACGTGATCGACACGGTAGCCCTCTCGGATTACCGGGATCGCCCGGTGGGACACATTCTGGTGATGATCGAGACCACTGCAATGGTCATAGCGATGCAGCGGGACATCATCGCTTCGGCGGTGATCTCGGGCATCCTGATGGGAATCATTCTGGCGGCGGTTGTGCTGATCTCGGTCCGCTCCATGAAGCCCCTGGGCGCGGTAATAGACGTGACACGCCGGGCAGCCACCGGAGACTACACGATGAAGATTGACCACGCCAGGGAGGACGAAGCGGGGGCGGTCCTCAACGCGGTGGGCAGCATGATCGGTGAGCTCCGCCGGACTATTCGCACCGTCCGCACCATCTCGGACACAGTGGCAACCGGCAGCGGCGAACTCTCCCAGGCTGCGTCAGCAGTTGCCGACGGGGCCGCTCGGCAAGCGTCTTCCATCCAGGAGATATCCTCGTCCATGGAGGAGATGGATTCGGTGATCCGACAGACCGCCGACAACTCCCGACACACTGAGGAGATCGCCAACGCCTCCGCTGCCAGCGCCGGCGAGGGCGAGCAGGCGTTGAAGGAGACGGTAGAGAACATGCGCGGCATCGCCGACCGGGTGCACGTCATCGACGATATCGCCCGGAACACCAACCTCCTGGCGTTGAACGCCGCAATCGAGGCAGCCCGGGCGGGGGAGCTGGGTAAGGGATTCGCCGTGGTGGCCGGGGAGATCAGAAAGCTCGCTGAGCGCAGCCAGAAGGCTGCCGCGGAGATCATGACGATGACCTCCCGCAGCGTCGAGACGGCGGAACACACCGGCAAGCTCTTCGCCGAGCTGGTTCCGGAGATTCGCCAAACGGCGCAGCTGGTTCAGGAGATCAACTCCGCCGCAGGAGAACAGCAAAGCGGTGTCACCGAGATCACCCGGGCGATCACCGAGCTGGATCAGGTAATCCAGCGCAACGCCGCCCACGCCGAGGAGCTTTCCAGCACCGCCGAGTCCCTGGCGGACCAGTCCCGGGGTCTGGCCGAGACGGTAGCAGTCTTCCAACTGGGTGAGAGCGCTGACGATATGGATACCCCTCAGCAGGATGTGTTAGCTTTACCTCGTGGCACAAACAACTGACCGGGGGACAGTCCTCCTGGTGGATGACGACCTCACCACCCTCCTGCTGGTAGGTAAGATCTTCGAGTCCGGTGGGTATCAGGTGGTTACCCACAATAGCCCCACCGAGGCCTGGGCTCACTACCGGGACCAGGCCTGGACGGCGGTGGTCCTGGACTACCACATGCCGGAACTGGACGGGGCCCAGCTTCTGCAAAAAATTCGCAGTATCGACAAGCAGACCCCGGTGCTGTTTCTCACCAGCAATGATCAGCTCTCCCTGGCTGTGGAAATGACCCGCAAGGGAGCCGACGACTACATGGTGAAGCCTCCTGTGGCCGAGGCGCTGCTGCTGCGAATGGATCGGGTCATCGACGCTCGGGAGAACGAACGCCGGATAGAACAGATCCGCCAGGAGCAGGCGCTCCTGGAGCTGGAGAACAAGAAGCTGATCCGCTGGCGGGAAATGTACGGTACCAAGGACGTGGCCCAGACCCGGCAGATGATTCAGCTGCTCTCCCGCAACATCAATCAGTCCGGCGGATTCCTCTGGCTGGACCTGCTGCGCAGCGAGATGGAGCGTCCAGCCGAGGGGGACAACCATCTGGTGAGCTCAATGGTGCTGGAAATGGCGGTCACCGCCGCGGAAGGGCAGAAGCAGATCCTCGAGTACGTCACCTACATCGCCGAGCTGGACACGATGGAGCTGGATCTGCAGTCGGTTCCGGCAGCGGAGATACACTGTACCCTCGCAGCATTGATCGCTGAACTCCTGACCGAGGTTGGACGGGACTCCCGGGAGATCACCTCCGGCTGCACCGACGACCTCCAGCCGCCGGCCCGGGAGATGGTCTGTGTGGACACCGTCCTTCTTGGCCACATCATGGAGGAGCTGTTGATCAACGCAATCAAGTTTTCTCCGGAGGGCAGCAGGATTCTGTACAGCAGCGAGGTGATCCCTGCCCGACTCGGCAGGGTACTGGAGCTGACGGTGCGCAATAACGCCGGCGAAGCCCGGGCACGGGACAACGAGGGCAAGCCGATTGTGGGGATTCCCTACGATTATGCCGAGCTGGTGTTTGACCTGTTCTACGCAATTGAGAGTTTCCCTGTGGAGATTCCCCGGGAGCGTTGGCGCTACGGCACGGGTCTCTACATCTGCCGTCGTCTGCTGCAGCGCATGGGCGGTACCGTTACCGCCCGGACGATCCTGGACCATTCCGGGTCGGACAGCGCCGGACCGACACCCCAGGTGGAGCTGAAGGTACGCCTGCCGCTGCAATGAACGGTTCGGGATATATCGGCGGGATGGTTCCTCCGGGGTTTGACGGCACTGTTGCCAGTATTCACCCACGGCGGGCGGGGCAGGTTACCAATGTGCTGGTACAGGACGGGCTTGGACCGTATTTTGTCTCCCTGATCAGCGACCGGGAGGACCTCACCGCCGGAGCAATTATGGTCTCCACCAGGGTATCCCCCGGGGAGCCAGTCGTGCGCAGGGGAGAGACCCTGTTTCTCCCGGATCGACAGGTATCCCTGCAGCATCTTGAAGTCTGGGACGGGCGCCCCCGACTGACCTCCCGGGAGGCATCGCGGATCATCGCGCCGGAATTGGTGACGGCACTGTACCGAACCCTTGAGGAGAGGACGGTGTTTCACCGCGGAATGGCCCTGCTGTTGCACCCCTGCCCCGGCGACCCAGCTCTCCGGGAGCCCTGGCTGGAACGCTCCCGCCGGATCGTCTCAGCAGGGGTCAACACCCTTCCCGTGGATCTGATCGGGCTGGGGCCGGGATTCACCCCCGCAGGAGACGATTTTCTCACCGGAGTGCTCCTGGCACACCGACTCACCGCAACTGCAAAGGGGGGGGGCGCCGGCATCGACGCCGACACAGCGGGCATAACCGCACCGGAGGTCGATGTGGTACGGGCACGGCTGCGCACCACCACCGCCGGTGGAGCTACCATCCTGCGTCACGCCCTTTCCGGCTCCTTCCCGTTTTACCTGATCAAAATATGTGGTATACTTACAGATCCCGATACAGACCAGTCTGAGAAGACGCATCGGGCCTGTAGAATCGCCGCTGAGCACGGTCACAGTTCCGGCATTGATTCACTTACAGGCCTGTTGTGGTGTCTTTCGGGTGGAGACACGTCGGTGTTTCCGACGACGTTAGACGACGGGAAGAGAGGACAACTTTGAAACGACTGATAGTACGCAAAGATTCCTATTACGACTCGGTGTTCCTGATGCTGATCAGCACCGATGTCCGCAAGGTGGAGGGTGTAACCCGGGCAGAGGTTGCAATGGGGACGGAGATGAACCTTGACCTCCTGAAAGACATGGGTCTTTCCGGTCCGGAGCTGGACGGGGCGGGAGCGAACGACCTGATCATCGCCCTGGACGTAAAGGACGCCGCCACCGCTGACGCCGCCGAGGCAAAGGTGACGGAACTGCTGAAGAAGAAATCTTCCGCCGCTGCGGACACCTACCGGCACAGCAGCACCGCTGCCGCTTACGACGCTGAACCGGAGAGTAACATGGTTCTCATCTCCGTTCCGGGGCAGTTCGCCCCCCGGGAGGTGCGTCGGGCGCTGATGGCGGACAAACACGTGATGATCTTCTCGGACAACGTCTCGCTGGAAGACGAGATCGAGCTGAAGGAGCTTGCCCGCAAGCGGGGACTGCTCCTGATGGGGCCGGACTGCGGTACGGCGATCATCAACGGCAAACCGTTGTGTTTCGCCAATCTGGTGCAACAGGGTTCAATCGGCGTGGTATCTGCCTCCGGTACGGGCCTGCAGGAGGTCACCTGCGCGATCAGCAACGGCGGCGGCGGTATCACCCAGGCGATCGGCACCGGCGGCCGGGACCTGAAGAGCGAGAAGGTGGGTGGGTCCACCACCCTGATGGCCATTGACGCCCTGGCAGCTGACGAGAACACCAGGGTGATCGTGGTCATCTCCAAACCACCGGCACCGTCAGTTGCGGAAAAGGTGGTCACTGCGCTGAAGAAAGCGGGGAAACCGGCGGTGATTCACCTCATCGGGATGGAAAAGCGCCCCGTCGAGGGAAACCTCCACTACGCGGGCAACCTCGAAGAAGCGGCGCGGATGGCTCTGGCGGCGGCGGCGGGCAAGCCCTACCAGTCCCGACAGTTCGACCTCTCTGATGATGAGGTTGAGCGGATCGTGGATCGGGAAACCGCGTCGGTCTCGTCCAACCAGAAGTACCTCCGGGGGTACTACACCGGCGGCACCCTCACCGACGAGGCGGTGTTCCTGCTGAACGAGGAACTGGGCGGGATCTACTCTTTCGACCCGGCAGACCCGGCGTTCAAGCTGGAGGACCCCCAGGTCTCCCGGAAACACACCATCGTCGACCTGGGGGAGGACGTCTTCACCGTAGGGCGCCCCCACCCGATGATCGAACCCTCCACCAGAACGGAGCGGATGGAGCGTGAGGCGGATGACGCTGGAATAGCGGTAGTCCTGCTGGATTGCGTAATCGGATACGGGAGCCACCCCGACCCGGCAGGAGCGATGGCTCCGGCGATCCGGGCAATGAAGAGCGCTGCGGAAAAGCGCGGCGGGTATCTGATCGTCCTGGCCAGCGTGACCGGCACAGAGGGGGACTTCCAGAACAAGAGCGGCCAGATACGCACCCTGACCGATGCGGGCGCGGTGGTCATGCCCTCCAACTATCAGGCGGTGGCGCTGGCCAAACGGGTGATGGCCCGGCTGAATGCACGGTAATACTGAGGAGCACAATAGATGAGTAAGACAAAAATACAGGAGCTCTTCGGGGAAGAGCTGAACGTAGTGAACGTTGGCCTGGACAGTTTTGCCGATAACTTGAGCGGCCTGGACACGCCGGTAACCCGGGTGGACTGGAAGGCTCCCGCCGGCGGCGACACGCGATTGTTGAAGCTGTTCGATCGGCTGGAAAAGGCCGAAGCGGCGGGCAAGCTGGACCGCAAGGGCGCCAACGAAGAGGCGATCAGTCGCCTCCTGAAGGGTAAACCCACCATCGTGGGGATCGGCATCGCCCAGGACGTGGTTCCAGGGATGCACAAGAAACTGGTGCTTCACGCCGGTCCGCCGGTGACGTGGGAGAAGATGTCCGGTCCGCAGCGCGGGGCGGTGATGGGCGGGCTGATCTACGAAGGGCTGGCCTCCACCATCGAGGAAGCTGAAAAGCTGGCCGCCTCGGGTGAGATCACCTTCGACCCCTGCCACCATCACAACGCGGTAGGGCCCATGGCCGGGGTGACCACCGCCAGCATGCCCGTGTGGATCATGGAAAACACCACCTACGGCAATCGGGCCTACTGTTCCCTCAACGAGGGGCTGGGCAAGGTGCTGCGTTACGGCGCCAACTCGCCGGACGTGATCGAGAAGCTGAAGTGGATGGAGACGGATCTGGCGCCCATCCTGCAGCAGGCGCTGGAGCTGCACGGCCCGCTGGACATGAAGAACCTCATCGCCCAGGTCCTGCAGATGGGAGACGAGGGGCACAACCGCAACCGCGCCGGTACATCACTGTTGATTCGTGAGCTGGCGCCGTATCTGGTGATGCTGGACGTAGAGAAGGAGAAGCTGGCCAGGGTCTTTCGCTTCATGCACGAGAACGACCACTTCTTCCTGAACCTGACCATGCCGGCGGCCAAGTGCACCGTCGACGCCTGCGCGGGGATCGAGGGAAGCACCCTGATCTACACGATGGCCCGGAACGGCACGGAGTTCGGCATCCGCCTCGCCGGAATGCCGGACCGCTGGTTCACCGGCCCCGCTGGCGTGGTGGACGGTCTGTACCTGCCGGGATACACTGCTGA
>SKHA01000267.1 GCA_007117185.1 Spirochaeta sp.
CATGATATAGAGCATGCCGTCGTAGATCGTCTGCTTGTTGCGCTTGTACATGATCAGCACGCTGATCACCAGCGTGTTGAGCTCCATCAGCACATAAACGTTGAAGATGTCCGCCGAGAGAAACAGCGCGATGAGCATCCCTTCCAGGGAGATGAAGAGAAACTGAAAGAGGTTGTCCATGTAGAGCTTGCGGACGTTGAACAGCAGCAGAAAGAGGAAGACCCACGCAGTCAACAGAATGAGCATCCCCGACAGAACGTCCACCCGCAGGGCGATCCCCACACCAACCGGCCACTGAAGGAGGTACTCCCGGATGGGCCCGGCAGCGCGCACCGCCAGGAAGATCGACGTGACCATCACCGTCTGAATCAGCTGAAACGCGATGAGGATGTAACGGTACACCCCCTTGGGCAAAAAGTAGCCCACCGCAGCCACAAATATGGGCAGGAGCACCGGCAGATACAGGGGAGTATTCATCGGGTTTTCAACCTCCTGATCACCGTTTCCCAGTCGGCGGTACCGTAGCGGCGAAAGAGGCTGATGAAGATCGCCAGGCTCACGGCGGTCACGGAGATTCCGATGGCGATAGCGGTGATCATCAGCGCCTGCGGCAGCGGATCGGCCACCAGAGCGCCGCTGACATCTCCTACCGGGGGTACGTTACCGGGGCGGTAGTTCACCGTTATCAGAAAGAGAATCGCCCCCACATCCATGATATTCACCGCGACAATCGTCTTGACGATGTTCTTCTGGGTCACCACTCCCAACAACCCAACAAAAAACAGGAGGAGACTCACGTTCTGGGCGTTGACGTAGGCACTAAACACCGGTGCTCCTCACAGCAGATCCTCGTCAAAGCCGAAACGGAAAACCACAATGGTCAGCCCCATGCAGACCTTGAAACCGATCAGCAGGTTCATCAGGATCAGAAACGGTTCGTTCAGCGCCGGAATCTGGCGGCTGAGACCGGAAAAGAGAACCAGAACCGGAACTGCCAGAATCAGGGCAAACAGCGCCTGCTCCAGATTGTGAAGCAGGTGTGCATCCATATCGTTCACCGGGTTAACGATGAACCGTCCGATAAAGAGCGTTGCCAGAATGGCTCCACCCTGAAACCCGCCGCCGGGAAAGTTGTGGCCGTTGGCGATCACGTAGAACCCGAAGACGATGATGAACGGGTAGAGCAGACCGGTGGTGACGCTGATGATCGACCTATTCACGCCGAACTCCTACCCGGAAAAAATGCATGATCCCCACAATCGCCACCAGCAACAGCAGCGCCTCAAAAAGGGTGTCGTAGACGCGATAGTTCAGATAGATTGCTGCTACCGCGTTACCCGCTCCCGTGTCTTCTTCGTAGTTCTCGATATAATACTCCGCCAGTTCGGTATCATCCCCTCCGGGATGGCTCACCACCAGGACCATCAGCCCCGCCCAGGTAAGCAGGATCAGCAGCGAGACGAGAACCGTCCTGATCACGTCTCACCGCCGAAGCGCTCAAAGGTACAGCCCAGATCCTGAGAGTGCAGAATCAGGACCATCTCCAGCTCATCAACGAAATAGTTGTCCCGATTTCCGTGGACCACCGTTCCCTCGGCGGTATGGCGGATGATCAGGTCGAACCGTCCCCGAGCCTTGACCACCTCCAGATCATCCGGCGAGAAGACAAACTCCGGCTCCAGCTCCCGGGAGATACAGAAGTTCTCGATCTCCTGGAGCAGTTGCCCCCGCTGGGTGCTGACAATCACGCTGCGGTCCTCCACCCTTCCGGTGGTTTCGTCGGTGAAACAGACCGCATAGGTCCGGTAGCGCTTGATCGCGGTGAGATAGAGCATCATCACCAGACCGCTGCCAATCACCGCTTCAGCGATTGCCACGTCCGGGGCGCCGTAGTAGAGGTACAGAAAGGAACAAAGCAGGGAGAAGATGCCCAGAAAGATTACCGCGTGACGCAGAATCCGCGTCCAGATCGCCGCTCCCGCAAGGACTGTCGCCAGGAGGAGGACAACCCCGTCAATGCTGCTCATCGTCGGCCTCCCGTTCTACCCGGTACCCGGCGATATACGCTGAATGAGCGATTGCGTGGGTCGACATCGGGGCAGTGAGCATCTCAAAGACCAGGATGATCAGTACCTTGGCGGTGAAGAAGGAAAAGCCCTGGAGAACCATAATCCCCAGCAGCACCGTTATAAATCCGACGGTATCCACCTTGGCGGTGATCACAACCCGGGAGTAGAACTCGCGGTACGCCAGGACGCTGTAGATACCGGTAGCGATGAACAGCAGGCCCAGCAGGATCGCCCCGTGTCCGATCAGCTGCTGGATCACGAGGTGCTCCGGCGTTCAATGAACCGCGCAATCAGGACGCTGCTGATAAAACCCAGCAGACTGTAGATGATCGCCACGTCCAGAAGGAACGAGCGGTCCAGAATGTGGGCAAAGATAACGATCGCTACGATAATTTTGGAGGAGATCAGCCCCATACCCAGCAGCCGGTCCCACACGGTGGGGCCAATCACGATACGGACCGCACCACCCACCGCCAGTACCCCCATGGCGATGAGAGCCCAGCCCATGAATGTCATCGTCGCACCACTGAACGCAACATTCGTTCCAGCAGGCCCTTTATCGTCTCACCTGCCGCTTCAGGATCCCGGGTCTGCGGGTTGAGCCAGATTACCTTCATGTGCTGTCCGTCTGTATCCATCGTTACCGTTCCCGGGGTGAGGGTGATGGAGTTTGCCAGCAGCGCGATTGCCAGATCGTCTTCCAGGTCAGTATGGATATCCACCAGACCAACCCTGACGTTCCCGGCCACCATGAGCTTCACCGCCGCAAACCCTGCAATGTAGATCTCAAGGAGAAGCCTGAGAAAAAACGCAACCGCCGGTATGGAGCGGAAGAAGTAACGACGGCGATAGCTCTCTCTAAGAACCAGTCGGTTGGTAAGCGCCACTGCAACGGTCCCCACGGCGACCCCGGTGATGAACGTCAGGAGATCCAGCCGCTCGTTCAGGATTACCCACAACACGCCAAGAAGGACTGAGATCTAAACGTACTGGAAAACCCGTTGCCACATGACCGGGAGAATGTACCCGGAAGTGCCGTGCTCTGTAAACTTGACAGGAACAGTTTCGCAACCTATGGTTTGGGAACATGCTCAAGGAAACATTGAATATCGATCTGGTAACCACCGACCTCCCCGGGAAGGACAAGAACGAGATAATTCGCGCGCTGATGGACCTCATCTGCAAGTCCGGTAAGGTCAAGGACCCGGAGATGGCTCTGGATGACGTGCTTACTCATGAAACGGGTATGTCCACCGGGATGGAGCAGGGGATCGCGATCCCTCATGCCAAGAGTGACGCGGTAGATGAGTTGGTAGCGTGCGTGGGAATCTCCCGGCGGAAGATCGACTTTGAAAGTTTGGACCGCAAACCGGCGCAGATTTTTGTGATGACCCTCTCGCCGCGAGACGGGACGGGCCCTCACGTTCAGTTTCTCGCAGAGATCAGCCGGCTGTTGAAGGACGCGAAACTGCGGAAAAAGCTGCTGAAAGCACAAACTGACGAGGAACTTCTTGCAATTTTGACATCCTGAGTCCAATTCTGGACGATAATCGGAGTATACACCGATGAAAGCAGGTAGATTGTGAAGGTTTCAGATTACGCGCTCTCAGGTCTCATTTTATTGCTCTTCGTTCTTGCCGGATGCCAGACCCCGCCAGCTTCAGAACCGGAACCGGAACCCGAACCAGAACCGGCACGAACCCTGATTGATCTGGTGGTCGAGAACGACAGGACCGCCCTGGAGGATCTATTCGGGTTACAGGTGGATCTGAACCAGCAGGACGACCAGGGGATGACTGCCCTTCACCACGCCAGTGCTCGGGGCGACGCGGCAACGGTGCAGGTTCTCCTTGACCGCGGTGCCGCCACGGATATTCAGGACAACGAAGGCCGGACCCCGCTTCTTCGGGCCGTAGACGCCGGACACACCGCGGTGGTGGCCCTTCTGGCCCAGCGCAGCGCTGATATTTTCATCCAGGACACCCAGGGAAATTCTCCGTTGACCCTGATTCTTCAAGCGGATGCGTCCCTCGTTACCGCTGCGTTAACCCGGGAAACGGTGGCTCAGCGCGATCAGAACGGGTACACCCCGTTGCATCATCTGGCCGCCGTCGGCAGGGTCGATACGGTGGATCACCTCCTGGCGGTGGGCGCGGATGTGACCGCAAGGACCTCAGCGGGAGAGGTGGCGCTGGATCTGGCACTGGCCCGCCCGGAATCAACCGATCACATTGCCGTGGCCATGAGGCTCATACGTTCCGGGTCGCCTGGATCGCGACATGAAAACCTGCGCTTTTTCGAGCGCAGCGTTGCCCAGGAGAACTGGAACCTTGTTTTTGAAAATCGTGAGACAGCGCTGCACATCGCCGGGCGCAACGGGTATGCCGGGATCGCCGCGATTCTCCTGCAGGAAGGGACGGAACTCGATGGCGCTAACGTGATGGAGCGGACGGCGTTGTTTGTTGCTGTTGCCCAGGCACACCCGGCTGTGGCGCTGGTACTCCTGGAAGCCGGAGCGCGTCGGGTCGTTCGGGACCTTTCGGAGAACGGCTTGTATCACGCGGCGCTGCACAGTCCCGACCCGGAAGGGATGGTGCGATTTCTCCTGGACCAGAGGGTCGACCCGGACCTTCCCAATGCCGGGGGTAATCGGGCGCTCCATCTGGCTCTGCTTCAGGAGCACCATTCGGAGCTTGTCTCGCTTCTTCTCAGTGGTGGTGCAGACCCCAACGCCAGGAACCAACGCGGACGCAGTGCCCTCCATCTGGCCGTGGAGATGGAAAACCAGGCGGTCGTTCAGCTTTTGATACGCGCCGACGGGTCAATTTTCGGTCCGGATGACCAGGGAGTTACCCCGGCAGCAATGGCCGTGGAGTCGGGTGAACCGGTGCTTCAGTGGCTTATTGACGCAGCCGGGCCGACCCGCCGTGATGGCGATGGAAACAACCTGCTCCATATTGCCGCCTCAGCGGACCGCGCAGCGTCTGTGGGATTTCTCCTTGATCGGGACGTACCTCTTCAGGAGCGAAATCGCTGGGGCGACACGCCGCTGCACCGTGCTGTTCGGGAGGCCTCAGGAGAGACGGCGCTGCTGCTGCTTGAGGCGGGGGGTGATCTGTGGGGTGTCAATAACGCCGGAAACACCCCCCTGTCCATCGCTTTCTCTCGAGAGGACCCGTGGTGGAACCGGTTTTTCATCCCGGAAGTGGTTGCCCGCCGGGACGCATCCGGCAACACCCTGCTGCATCACGCGGTGCAGGAAGGGGACATTCGCGCCACCGCCGGGCTTCTGGCCCGCGGCGCGCCCCTGGAAGCACAGAATCGTGATGGCCAGACTGTCGCCCACACGATCGCGGTAACGGGTGACCCGGCGCTACTGAATCTGCTTCTCAGCCAACGACTTGGTGTCACCGCCCGGGACAGTCGAGGCAACACCCCGATGCATCTGGTAGCCGGCAGGCGATCCGTTGAGGTTGCCCAGCTGCTGTTTGACGCTGGCGCTCAGGCCGACCTAAGAAACAGCGAGGGGCGCACGCCCCTTCACGAGGCGGTCAGGAGAAGCAGTGTGGAACTGGTGGAGTATTTCCTTGAGAGGGGAGTTTCAGCGGAAAACCGGGACAACCGGGGCCGCACACCGCTGTTCGACGCCGTTCAGGCCGGTAGCAGGGTTCTTGCCGAGGCGCTGGTGCGCGGCGGGGCATCCCTGCATGCCAGGGACCAGGACGGTGCCACCCCCCTCCACGTGAGTATCGCCGAGGGTCACTACGCCCTGGCAGCTCTCGGTCGCAGCGCCGGAGCGGACATCTTTGCAGAGAACGGATCAGGTATCGCGGTGATCGCCGCGGCGTTCTCCCGGGGGCTGCCCGCTGTCTCTGCCCTGGTGGACCAACAGACGGTAAACCGCCAGAACAACCGCGGAGATACCGCTGTGCACCTGGCGCTTCTGGGTGACGCACCACCTGAGGCCATAGAGTACCTCCTTTCGCTGAATCCCGATCTGGAACTGCGGAACTCCCGGGGGATGACCGTTGCCCGGCTGCTTCAGGAGCGCAGCGGGACGTCGCGATAGGGGATCTGTGTGACGGTCAGCCCGTGACGGTCAGCCCTCCATGTCCTCCCGCAATGTGAATCGTCGCAGTTGCTGAAAGAGGCTCTCTGCTCCCTCACGCAACCCCGAGGCGATCTCCGGAAGCGTCGCGGTGCTCTCCGAAACCGCTTTCATCTCCGACGCCGAGGATTCAGATAGCGCCGCGACTTCGCTTACATTCTCCTGAGAGCGCTGCACCGCATCGTGAATCTCCAGGACCACGTGGTTGATCCGATCCGCACCTGAGACCACCTTTCCGTTTATCCCCTGAAGCTCGATCATTTGGGTGGTGATTCCCTGGGCGGTTTCGTTCATTTCCCGGGTGGCGGCGACGATCTCGCTCAATGACGAAACCACCGACTCGCTTTCCTGGTCAACCTGCTGAAATGACTCTTCCACCGAAATTACCGCTGCCGTGGTTTTTTCAATCGACGCCACCACCCGTTTGATGAATTCGGATGATTCCC
>SKHA01000147.1 GCA_007117185.1 Spirochaeta sp.
CTACGAGGCGCTGCAGCTCAAGGTGGACCGGATCGACTTCGATGCGCTGGACCGGGCCCTCTCAACGTTCGCCGCCCCGCAGAGCATGCGCAGATCGTTGCACGCTCTCTTGCTATTCACCGGCTACATAGCGTGAAGCCACGTACCCCACCGGCTCCAGCACGGCGTTGACGCTTTCGAGGTCCACCGGCGCCTCGCCCTTGTATTCGATCACCAGGCGCTTGTCGCTGCTGGTGGTTTTGACTTTGCTGATCCCCGCGACGCCCTCCAGGGCGGTGGTGATTTTCTTCTCGCAGTGGCCGCAGTTCATCTCGGCCACGTGGTAGGTTACCGTCTGCTTCGCACCAAAAAGTCCCATATCGATCCTCCTGTTTGCTCGAATTATTCGCCTTTTTTCAGGACCCGCCGCAGATGCAGCGAGTTTGTTACTACTGTTATTGAGCTGAACGCCATGGCGATCTCTGCCACCACCGGGTGGAGCAGCCCCATCACCGCCAGGGGAATGGCCACCAGGTTGTAGAAGAACGCCCAGAAGAGGTTGGTGGTGATCTTGCGGAAGGTGTCCCGGGACATCTCCACCGCCCGGGGGATCATCCCCAGGCTGGAGCTCATGAGGGTAATGTCCGCAGACTCGATGGCGATATCCGTCCCCGTCCCGATGGCGATCCCCACGTTGGCCTGTTTGAGCGCCGGGGCGTCGTTGATGCCGTCTCCCACCATCGCCACGATGTGGCCCTTGCCCTGCAGCTGTTGTACCGCGTCGATCTTCTGCTCCGGCAGGAGTTCGGCAAACACCTCGTCTATCCCCGCCTGGTTGGCGATCGCCCGAGCCGCCACGGCGTTGTCCCCGGTGAGCATCACCGTCTTCAGCCCCAGCGCGTGGAGCGCCGCTATCGCCGCCTGAGCGTCCTCTTTGACTGCGTCGGCCAGGCCGAACGCCGCCGCCAGGGTGCCGTCAACGGCGGTTCCCACCACAGTCATCCCCAGCTGTTTCCACTCTTCCGTGTCGATGGTGCCGGCAACGCCCTCTTCGCGGAGCCAGCGCATGCTGCCCACCAGCACCGCCCGCCCCCCCACGGTGGCGCGGATCCCGTGGCCGGGTACGGCGGTGGTCTCGACTGCACCCAGACTCGCCACTTCCGCTTCGACCCCCTCCTCTGCCCTGGCCCAGTCGCACACGGCCCGGGCGAGGGGGTGCTCGCTCTCCCGCTCCACCGCCAGGGTGAGCGCCCGAACCTCCCGGGAGACATCCCCGGTGGCTGCGCCGTCACCGCCGGCGGTCATGCGCACTTCCGGCCGCCCCACGGTGAGGGTACCGGTCTTGTCAAAAACGACGGTGTCCAGGTCCCGGGCGGTCTGGATCGCCTCGCCGTTGCGGATGAGGATGCCCCGCTCGGCGCCGTAGCCCATCCCCACCATCAGCGCGGTGGGGGTGGCAAGCCCGAGGGCGCAGGGGCAGGCGATAACCAGGGTAGCGATCGCCGCCGAGAGGGCTGCGGACACATCAGTGGGGCTGGTAAACAGCAGCCACCCCACAAAGGTCAACGCCGAGAGCGCCAGGATCGCCGGGACGAAGATCGCTGTCACCCGGTCGGCCAGCTCCTGCACCGGTACCCGCGTTGCCTGGGCCTTCTCCACCAGTTCAACGATCTGGGAGAGGAAGGTGTCCTCGCCGGTCTTCTCGATGCGTACGTCGATGGCGCCCATCTGGTTGACGGTGGCGCCGATAACGGGGCTGCCCGCTTCCTTGTCCACGGGGATGGATTCGCCGCTGACGATGGATTCATCGATGCTGGTGGTGCCGCGGACAATCACCCCGTCGGAGGGGATTTTCTCTCCCGGGCGAACCCGCACCACGTCGCCCACCGCCAGAGCGGTCACGTCCACCACTTCCTCGCCGCCGTCAGAAGTGAGACGGGTAGCCTGCCGCGCCCCCAGCTCCAGGAGTTTCTGGATCGCTGAACCGGCGCGGCCGGTGGCCTTCACCTTGATGTAATTACCGATGAAGTTGATGGCGATGATCATCGCCCCCACAACGGTGAAGTCGCCGATGGTGACCCCTGCCATACGCAGGATCCCCGTGGAGAACGCCGCGGTGGCACCGATGCCGATGAGGGAGTCCATGGTGAAGTTGAGGGTTCTGAAGGAGTGAATGGTGCTTCTGATGATGGGCCAGCCGATCCCGAAGATCACCACCGCCGACGCCGCCAGGGCAACGATCTCGTACACGTGCATGGGGATAGGGTGGATTCCCCAGATCATGTGCAGGAGCATCAGCACCATCGGCGGGGCGGTGAGCACCCACGACCAGATCAACCGCTGGAGCTCCTTGCGCACATGCGCCTCCGCCTGGGCGCGCTTTTCGCTGGGGTCGACTACGGCGTACCCTGCGTCGCTCACCGCCTTGCGCAGCGCCTGCTGCAGGTCGCCGTCGTCCTCGCCCACCTCGAGAAGGGCCTTGCCTCCGGCAAAGTTGACCTGGGCCACCTGTACCCGGGGGACTTTCCCAAGGGCCTTCTCAACCGCCGAGGCGCAGGAGGTGCAGGTCATACCCTCTATATGTAACTGAATGCTCTTACTCATTGTCCTAAAGATGACGCCACCACACAGGTATTGTCAACCACCCCCAGGGGGTGGGGGTGACACGCCGCCACAACCCGTACTACCCTCCCCTCACAGGAGGTCCCGATGGTCACGGAAACCCGCCCCCACCACGGCCCGGTCGGAGTAAACGACGAAGCCCTGACGCGCCTGCGCAGCATCGCCGGGCAGATTCAGGGGATCCAGCGCATGATAGAGGATGAGCGGTACTGCATGGATATCGTCGATCAGATCAGCGCCGCCCGGGCGGCGCTGGCAAAGGTCAGCACCCAGGTGCTCAAACGCCACCTGGAACACTGCGTGGTTCGGGATCTGCGCCACGGAGACCCAGAGGATCAGGAGCGCGTAATCGGCGAACTGATCGAGGTATTCGAGAAGAAGATCCGCTGAACGGAGTTACGCTCCGTCGGCAGCGCGCCGTTTCAGCAGCGCCTGCAAATCCCGGGGACGCCCGAACAGGTACCCCTGAAACGCGTCACATCCCGCAGCGTGGAGCCACCGGGCGGTCTGTTCGTCTTCCACCCCCTCGCAGATTACCGTCATCCCCAGGGAGCGTCCCATGAAGATCATCGCTTCCAGCACCGGCGCCGACCGGGAGTTGAGGTTTCCCATGGGATCAAACAGTTCAGCCACAAAGGAGCGGTCGATCTTGAGGCGGTTCACCGGAAAGCGCTGCAGGTATTCCACGTTGGAGTATCCCGTTCCGAAGTCGTCAATCGCCAGGGACGCGCCCAGGGTAGCCATCGCCGGGATCACTCCCCGCCGGGCGATATCTTCATCGACCAGCACACCTTCGGTGATCTCCAGAATCAGTTGCCCCGGGTCGATGCCGTTGGCCTCCAGAATCTCACCGAGTCGATTAAGAAAGTTGGGGTCCCGCAGGTGAACCGGGGAGATGTTTACCGAGATGATGGTGCCCGGTCGAACTGCCTGTACCTCCTGCCAGGCTGTAGTGATGATCCACTCGGTTATCTCCCCGATGAGCCCCCGTTCTTCTGCCAAAGGTATAAACCCGGTGGGTGCGACGTGGCCCAGCTCGGCACTGGTCCATCGCAGCAGAACCTCAACCGCCAGGATCTCCCGGTCCAGGGCATCCACGATGGGCTGGTAGGCCAGGTAGAGCTCGCGCTTCTGCAGGGCGTCCGCCAGGAGTGTACCCATCCGAAAGCGCTCCTGCCGACGGGTATCCAGAATCGGATCATACAGCGCGATGGACGTCGAGTCGGTCCGGGAGACCAGTTGTCGTGCCGTCTCCAGGCGGCGGGCCAGCTCCTCTGGCTGCAAGGGCTCTCCGGCATTGACCACGGCAATATCCAGAGCGGGCTGAATCATCCGCTCGTCCAGCATCAGCGGAATGGTGAGAGATGACTGCAAGATTCGGGCTACCTCGGTAATGGCAAGCCCCTGGGGCTCGTTGCTGGTGGCGGTCACGATGTAGGAGGCATCAGAAAACTGAAAGACCCGCCAGGGCGGGTCAAGCCGGGCAAGGATCGATTCGGCCAGGTGGCGGCGGAGCAGCGACGCCACGCGAAAGCCGAGACTCGATTCAACCTCCGCCAGATTTCTGATTGCCACCAGCGCACCGTTTCCCTGGGGAATGGAGGGTACCTGCAGGTATTCCGAACGGATCGGAAGGCGCGTTTCCGTATCGGTTGTGGCGAGGTAGTGAATCATCCCGGCCGATTGGTTCCAGAAGAAGAGGATCAGGGCGGATAACCCGGAGATCAGGAGAAAGGTCACCACCAGGGCGAAGTTGTAATAGCCTTCGCCGGGGCGGGCCCAGATAATCAGGTCTGGACGACCGACACTGACCAGCAGCGCCAGAACAAACACCCCCAGGACGGTGGACCCGACCCGGATACCTCCAAGGAAAAAGAGCATAAACGGCAGCAGATACAAAAAAGGAACCGCGGGAATGCGGCTGGTGCCATAGACAATGGCGATGAGCGAGAGCAGGACCACGCACCACAGGAGTATCTTCCGCCCAAGGGCGGTACGGGGGGTGTAATGGTACAGGACCAGCGCCAGGACGATTACCAGGGCCAGCCCAAGCTGGACAAACCCGAGGCCAACCCTCCCGGCATCAAGGCTGCTTTGACCGGCCGCGGCGCCGGCCAGCCCGGCAACGAAACCGATTGCCAGGATGATTGTACTGCTGATTGAGGCGACGAAGCATTCGGAGCGCTGTTGTGACATTGCCTGCAGAATAATACTGAAATGAATCGGTTCTGGAAATCGCCGCGGAATTATACGAGGATATGGATATGAAACGATCCATTCGCGACGGGGTGCTCCGGGTGGTGACGGCCGCGCTGGTGTGTGCGGTAGCGTTGAGCGTGACCGTCTCTACCCTGACGGCCAGGCGGAACGTTCTTGATGCCCGGGAGGATCAGCTTCAGGGGACCGTGTCTATCCTGGGGACGCAGATCACCGCGTTTATCGAGGAGAACCGCAGAACGGTCCTTGCCTGGCGTACCGGCGACGGTGTCTACCGCTTCACCGAGGGAGAGCGTTCCTCGGCGATAAGCCAACAGATCTCCCGGGAGCTCCTGGAACTCAGGACTCTTTTCCCCCAGTTCAGGACGATTCACGTTCTGGGGACCGACGGAATCGTCCGCGCCTCGGCGGATGTGGAGCTGATCGGTGAACTGGACCTCTCGGACCGGGAGTATGTCAGGATCGCCGTACAGGGTACGAGCAATGCCTCGGATGTTGCCATCAGCCGGGTAACCGGGGAGCCCTTCTTCGCGATTGCTGTTCCGCTGGTAGACCAGACCGCTATCGTTCAGGGTGTCCTTATGGTCACGGTGGATCTTCCGTCGTTCAACCGCCGTTTTGTCAACACGATCCATGTGGGAGAAACAGGCTACGCCTATCTGGCCCGACGGGACGGGCTTGTGTTCAGCCACCCCCGGGACGATCTGGCGATGGTCCTGAACGTAGCTGAGCATCCATGGGGTGAGGCCATGATGGAAGGGGGGCGGGAAGGGATTCTGCGATACCGTTTTGAAGGAGTCCCCCGCATTGCCGCGTGGGCCCGATCGGAGACCACCGGCTGGCTGCTGGTAGTTACCGTGGAAGAGGCTGACATTCTGGCTGGGCTGCCGGTTCTGGTCACCCGATCCGTCGTCGCCGGTGTTCTCGTCAGCGCTATCGCCGCGTTGATCCTGTGGTACTTCCTTCGACGGTCCCTATCCGGGATCGGAACGGTTTGCCAGGCCATCGGAGATATCGCTCAGGGCGAAGCAGATCTCACCCAGAGAATCAGTTACCGCAGTACTGACGAGATCGGTGATCTGGTAACGACGTTCAACGCGTTCCTGCAGGGGCAGAGCGACCTGATCACCGCGATCAAGACGTCCGCGGGGGAGACGGTTGAACACCGGCAGTCCATGGAACGTTCCGCCACAGAGACCGCCGGTACCACGGACCACATTGCCCGGACCGCAGCGGCAGTCAGAGCGGATATGACCGCGATGGAACACCAGATCCGGGATTCGGAGCAACGTGCCCGGGTGATTCATGAGGGCACCGAGGCACTGGCCGGGGAGATACACCAGCAGGCGGAAGCTGTGGAGCAGTCCACCGCAGCGATCGAGCAAATGATGGCCTCCCTGCGCTCGGTTGCCCGAATCGTGCAGGAAAAGCAGGAGGCGGCGGCACAGCTCTATCGACAGGCAGGTGAGAACGAGACACAGCTGACTACCACCAGCGCCCAGATCGGCGAGGTGGTGGACCTGGTGGGCAAGATCGGCTCGATCACCCAGGTTATCGGGCAGCTTACTGCGCAGACAAACCTGCTGGCGATGAACGCGGCGATTGAGGCGGCTCACGCCGGAGATGCCGGAGCAGGGTTCGCAGTGGTGGCTGAGGAGATCCGCAACCTGGCGAGTAACTCCGGGGCCAGCTCCCGGGAGATCAGGACGCTGGTCAAGGAGATCATCGCCCGGGTGGAGACCGCCGGGGCCTCTACAACCAGATCCGTTGAGGCGTTTCGACAGCTCTATGAAGAGATTGATC
>SKHA01000198.1 GCA_007117185.1 Spirochaeta sp.
GGGCGGTAACCGCGTGGCTGCTGCCCCGGATGGGTGCGGTGAGCGTGTTCCAGGACGGGCTTGAACGGAGCAGCATGGAGCTCCTCTTTGCCCGGGCCCGGGAGGGTGTCCAGCCGCTGGTTCTGGCCCCGGAAGGGCAGGTGTCCTACTTTTCGGGGTATCGGGGGCCAACCCAGCGCGGCGGGGCGGCGCTGGCGGTGGAGATGGCAGATCATCTCAGCGGTGAGAAGGAGGTGTGCATCCTCACGCTGGGTCTTCATTACACCTACCCCGACAGGAAGAACCGGCGACTCAACCACCTTCTGAACCAGCTTGAGTACCTGATCGGGGCGGCCACGCGGGGGGGCGACGCCGGGTCAGACCGGATGGAGGAGGCGAAGAGCGTGGCCGATCGGGCCTGGCAGCTGGCTGACCGGCTGCTCTCCCTCCTGGAGCGTGACCTGGAGCTGTCGGGGGCAGCTGCGAACGACCCTGGCCGTGCCCCCCGCATCCTGACCGCTGCCCTGGACCGGGCGGAGGGGCGCCTGGGGCTCTCGCCGTTCCCCCGGGGCGAGCCGATTCAGCGGCTCTTTCGTTGCCGCCGCCGCTACTGGGAACTCCTCTTCCCGCCGACGCGGCTGCCCGGCCCCCTGGGCACCACCATCGCCGACCTGGAAGCAACGGCGGCGTCCATCGCCGTTCGGCATCTACAGGTTGCGGATGTTCTCATCTATCTGGATATACCCCGGCTGCAGCAGCTGATCAACGCCGACCTTTCTGTTCGCGGGAATCACACCCACCTTGCAGAGCAGGTAATTCTGCTGCTGGATCTGGCCGGTCGAGCCGGCGGAGGGACAATCGCCGGGCGCTACCAGTGGCCCGGACGAACGGTGGAGATTACCGCGGGTGAGCCCCTCGCCGTTGCTCCGCGTGGAACAGGAACCTCCCGCAAGGCCGCGGTCACCGCAGTCCACCGGCAGATCAACGATTCTCTTGATCAGCTGTGCCGGGATTCAGGGATGTGAGAAAGCGATCGAGGATCTTCAGGAACTCCGCCGGATCCTCCAGGGTGATCGAATGGCCCACGTGCTCCACCGGTACCAGACGGCCCCGGGGAAATGCATCGGCAGTCTCCCTGGCCATCTCGCGGGTTACGATGGTATCCCGGGAGCCGTGGATTACCAGGACCGGTCCGGGAAACCGCCCCGTCTGCCCTTCCACGGAAAAGCGCGCCAGCGCCCGGGCGTTCCCGGCAAATGCAATGGGGTTCATCCTGAGTGCCCGTTGGGTAAGGCGCTGCAGCATCGACGTGTCATCGAGAGCGGGACACACCCCGGAGAGGGCGCGCTGCATCAGCGCCGGATCGCTGCGGAACTGCTCGATCAGCGGGTAATGCTCTTCCGGGGTCACCAGCCCACCGGGGGGACAGCTGTCGATCAGAACGAGGGCCGCAACCAACCCGGGGTCATCTACAGCGACGCGCATCGCCACCGCGCCACCGAGGGAGTGTCCCACCAGAACGCAGCGCTCAACGTGCATGTCCCGGAGAAACTGCTGCAGGTAATCGGCGTAGACGCCGATGTCCGCCTGGTCGAGATGTCCAGAGAGGCCGAAGTTGGGCAGATCCGGCGCCAGCACCGTGTAGCCGGGAACACTCATCACCGGCTCAAACCAGAGATTACACCCGGTGTTACCGTGGACGTAGACGATTGTCGGCAGATTGCTGGAGACGGGCCCGGCTCCGGCGGCGGGCCCGCTGCGCGGCCCGGCTTCGCGCCAATGGATCTCCACCCCGTCAACGTGCCGCGCCTGTTCCCGCCAGGAGGTCACACCACCAACCCTCCGTCGCAGCGGATCACCTGCCCGGTAATAAACGAGGAGAGGTCGCTGGCAAGAAAGAGAACCAGGTTTGCGATCTCCTGGGGTTCACCCAGGCGCTTCAGGGGGGTTTTGGCGCGGATTCCCTCGATCACCTTCTCTGGCACCGTCTCCAGCATCGGGGTGTTGATGAACCCGGGAGCCACCGCGTTGGCCCGCACCGCAGCGCCCTTGCGGGCAAACTCCTTGGCCCAGGTCTTGGCCATCGCCACCACACCGGCCTTGGTGGCAGCGTAGTTGGTCTGGCCCATGTTACCGTCCAGCCCCACCACCGAGGAGATGTTAATGATCGACCCGGAACCGTGCTCCATCATTTCCGGGCCGATCGCGCGGGCCATGTTGAAGACGCCCTTCAGATTGACCGCGATCACCTGATCCCATTGCTCGTCGTCCATCTTGTTGATCACCGCGTCCCGGGTGATCCCGGCGTTATTCACCAGCACGTCGATACGACGGTGTCTCCGAATCACGTCCTGGACAAATTCGGCGATCCCGGAAGGATCAGTCACGTTGACCACCGCGCCGGTGGCGTTGTCCGGCAGCCCCTGCAGCGCATCATCCGAGACGTCCAGTGCGTACACCTCCTCGGCGCCGTTGACCGCGAGGGTTTCAACGATTGTGCGACCGATACCACGGCCACCACCAGTTACAATACAGACCTTTCCCTTGACCATACTCACTCCTCTAGAGAAACCGCTAAGGTGAATCACCTCTCAATATATTCGCTAATCCTAAGACCAGTATTGGCTCCCGTCAAGGAAAAATCGTGTTCTAAAGGGGATGTTCGTGAAATTTCAGGGTTGCGCGCTGGAAATTTCGGCTTTATACTGGGTCTATTATGAGAGTCGATTCACCCCTTATTCCTAATGTGCACGAGAGGATGATCGAATGCCGGAAATGATCGGCAGCGGCGTGTATGCACCGGGAGAGCCCATCGATCATCGTGAACTCATGGAGCTCACCGGGGTCGAGTTCGACAGCGACCGGATTACCGCAAAGCTCGGCATCCGGCAACGGCATATCGCTCACCTGCGCGGCATCGACGAGACAACCGCCGATTTCGCCGAAAAGGCAACGCGGAATGCCCTGACAGCGGCCCGGAAGGTGGACCCGGAAGTATCTGCGGAGCGTCTTGACCTGTTCGTCGTTGCCACGGACACCCCCGAGTTCATCAGCCCCCCCACGGCAGTACTCCTGCAGGGGCGGCTTCAAGGGGGGCAGCAGGAAAGCACCGCCTTCGATATCAACGCTTCCTGCGCCGGCTTCTGCACCGCTTTGGACGTTGCCGTCCGGCGTCTGGACAGCGACAACTCCATTCGCTACGCCGTGGTGGTGGGAGTCTACAACATGCCCGCTTACATCCGCCCCGGGGACGCTTTCGGCTACTCCATCTTTGCCGACGGAGCCGGAGCGGTCATTTTGCGACGTCAAGATGGCGATGCAACCGTGTCGAATTACCGGGCGGGTCACTTTGTAGCCGACGGCACCCAGTGGAACTACGTAGGAGTCTACAGCGGAGGAACCCGCCAGCCGGTCACTGAAGCGCGGCTGGCCTCCGGCGAATACGGACTGCAGTTGCTGCAACGGCTTCCGGGAGATCGCAACGTGGCGCTGTGGCCGCCGGTGGTTCAACGGCTACTGGAAAAGGGAGGACACACCCTTGATGAGGTGGATCACTTCCTCTTCACCCAGATCAACAAGGATGTGATTACCCGGGTGATGGCTCTCCTGGAGCAGCCCATGGACAAGACCACCACCATTATGGACCGCTGGGGATACACTGGCAGCGCCTGTATTCCCATGGCCCTCAGCGAGGCGGTGCGTACCCGCCGGGTACGTCCGGGGGATCTGGTGGTCCTGGTTGCCTCCGGGGCGGGACTGGCGGTGGCGGCAAATCTGATTCGACTGTGAGAGACAAGGATTGAGGAGCAGAACATGAAGAACTGGAACACCGTATTCACCGACAAGACGATAGCGATCGAAGAGGCGGTACAGCAGATCAGGAGCGGCAACGACGTGGTGGTCGCCCAATGCGCTTCGGAACCGCAGGGGTCGATGGCGCAATTTCATACCGTTGCACCGGCGGTAAAGGATGTCCGGGTCTTCTCGGTTCTCACCCTGAAGGGCTATCCATTCTACATGGATCCGGCGATGAAGGAGCACTTCGAGCTGGCCAGCTGGTTTCATGCCCCGGGTTCCCGAGAGGCTATCAAGGCCGGTGCCGGAACGGTCACGTACGTGCCGAACATGCTCCACCGCGCTGCTCTGGACCGCCTTGATGCGCGCCGGCCCGACGTCTTCTTCGGCACCTGCACCCCTCCGGACGCCAAGGGCTTCGTCTCCCTGTCTCTGGGGGTCACCTATGAAAAGGACATCCTCGAGGCAGCCACGACGGTTATCCTGGAGGTGAACGAGAACCTGCCCCGGACCTACGGGGATACCCACGTGCACATCCGCGACGTGGACTTTTTTGTCCACCACAATCAGGAGGTCCCCGCCCTCCCCCGGGCGGAGCCCCGGGAGACGGACCTGGAGATCGGCCGCTACATCGCCGATCTGGTCGACGATGGCGCCACAATCCAGCTGGGAATCGGCAACATCCCCAACGCGGTGGCGCTGGCCCTGCGGGACAAGAAAGACCTGGGGGTTCACACCGAAATGATGGTCGACTCGATGATGCATCTGTACGAAGAGGGGGTCATCACCAACCGCCGGAAGAGTCTGTTCAAGGACAAGTTCGTCTGCACCTTCGCGATGGGCAGTCGGGAGCTGTACGACTGGCTGGACGACAACCTGGCGGTGGAGTTTCAGCGCGGGAAGTGGGTCAACGACCCGGCGGTAGTGCGCAAGAACAGCCGCATGGTGAGCATCAATACCTGCCTCAGCGTGGACCTCACCGGGCAGGTGGCCAGCGAATCCATCGGCCCGCTCCAGTACAGCGGCACCGGCGGGCAGACCGACACCGCGGTGGGCGCCAAGGAAGCGTACGACGGTCTGGGCAAGTCGATCATCGCCTGTCACTCCACCGCTCGCGGCGGTACCGTCAGTACGATCCAGCCCACCCTCGCAGCAGGCACCGCTGTCACCCTTCACCGGGCCAACGCCGACCACATCGTCACGGAGTACGGAATCGCGTACCTCCGGGGGCGAACGGTGCGCGAACGAACGAGAAACCTGATCGCCGTGGCCCATCCCGATTTCCGGGACGAATTGACCAGGCAGGCGAAGGAACTGGATTACCTCTAAAAGGAGCATCTGTAATGAACAGCAGGAACAACGGAAACACCGCCGCCTCCCGGCCGGTGGCGATCGTCGCCGCACGGCGTACCGCGGTAGGCAGCTTCAACGGCGCGTTTTCCACCACATCGGTGGTGGATCTGGGCATCGTGGCAGCCCGGGCGGCGCTGCAGGACGCAGGGCTGGAAGCGACCCGGGTTGACGAGACGATCGTGGGTAACATCCTTGGAGCCGGACAGAAGCAGAACATCGCCCGCCAGGTGAGTATCGGGGCGGGGCTGCCCGAGAGCGTTCCGGCGTACACGGTGAATAAACTCTGCGGATCAGGGCTGAAGTCCGTCGCCCTGGGTATGGGAGCGATTCGGTTGGGTGACGCCCAGGTGATACTGGCCGGCGGGGCCGAGAATATGACCATGACTCCCTATGCTATGCCTGCTGCCCGGGGGGGCGCCCGTCTGGGAAGCACAGAGCTTCTGGACCTGATCATTCACGACGGGCTGACCGATGCGTTCGGCGGGTATCACATGGGGATCACCGCGGAGAACCTTGCCGACCAGTGGAAGATCACCCGGGAGGAGCAGGACCAGTTTGCCCTGACCAGCCAGCACCGCGCCGAGGCGGCGATCACCGCGGGGCACTTCCAGCGGGAGATCGCACCGGTGGAGATCCCCCAGCGCAAGGGCGATCCGCTGGTGGTCGCCACCGACGAATTCCCCCGGCTGGGTGCTACCATGGAAGGGCTGGCAAAACTGCGACCGGCGTTCCGCAAGGACGGCACCGTCACTGCTGGTAATGCCTCAGGAATAAACGACGGCGCGGCGATGGTGATACTCGCGTCGGAGGAGGCGGTGAAGACGCACAACCTTCAGCCCATGGCGTGGCTGCGAAGCTACGGCAGCGCCGCTCTGGACCCGGCGATCATGGGCTACGGACCCGTTCCGGCAACCCGGATCGCCCTGGAACGGGCAGGCTGGACCCTGCAGGATATTGAACTGGCGGAGCTTAACGAAGCGTTTGCAGCGCAGTCTCTGGCGGTCCTGAAGGGAATGCTCCGCGAGCTTGGCGGCATCGACCCGGCGATTGTGAACGTGAACGGCGGAGCGATCGCCCTGGGTCACCCGGTGGGAGCAAGCGGCACCCGCATTCTCACCACACTGGTCCACGAGATGATCCGTCGGGATCTCAAAAAGGGGCTGGCCACTCTCTGTATCGGGGGTGGTCAGGGAATCGCCGTCACGGTGGAGCGCTAGGCAGTATTGAAAACCTTGTAGCTCTACGCAGTGGAAGTGGACTTCCCCTTCCACTGCGCGAGTGTCCTCACCCCCAAGATGATTCCGCCCTCTCTCCTTCCCTGATATCCTCAATACAGTAGTTCGGAATGCGCATCTTCCAGCGCTCTCTGGCCACTCCCTTCCGCCACCGCACCGGCGGGGTCTGAAGCGCGCCGCACCACACTCTACGAATTGTCTCGGGCACCTCTTTCCCCCGCACCGACAGTCGCCGACCCCACAACTCCCGGAA
>SKHA01000252.1 GCA_007117185.1 Spirochaeta sp.
GAGACCCTTGAAGGGGTACAGCAGACAGTCAACCGCGCGGTGGCCCGGGGAGGCCGGGATATCCCCGAAGCGGTGTACGAGGGGCTCTATGCGGCGCTGATCCGGTACGACTGGCAGGCTCCTACCCGCAGGATTATCCTCATCGGCGACGCCCCACCCCACCCGCGCCCCCGGGGTGCGGTAACCAGGGAGATGGTTTTTGCCGAAGCGCGGGAGTTGAACGTTCAAATTAACGCGGTAATGCTGCCCCATCCGTAGCCGCCCCTAAAAAAAAGGGGTATTTTTGCCGAAGTTGTTTACTATACCACCATATGTGGTGTATAAACGCCGAAGCATAGAAAACGGGGAGGGGGCACAATGTCTCAGGATACCACGATCAAGGTAAAAAAAATGGACTTCACCATGGGCGCCGAAGAAAGCGGCGACTCCGGCAACTGGAGCCGGCCGGCAACAATCAGAAAGCGGGACGGTCGGTCCGTACCGTTCGACAGCGACCGGATCCAGCTGGCACTGGAGCGCTGTTTCGAAGGAATTCACCGCCAGTCCAAAACACCGCTTTCAGAGATCACTCACCAGGTAACCAACGTCGCGGCAGCGAAGTTTGAGGAGCCCACGGTTGAACAGATCCAGGACATCGTGGAGATGGTCCTCCAGGCAGCGGGAGAGTACGAAGCGGCAAAAGCGTACATCCTGTACCGCGCCGAACACGAGAAGATGCGCAAGCTCCGGCCGGTACCGGAAGACGTGCGTCAGGCTGTGGCCGAGTCAGACCCCTACTTTCCCACCCCTATTCAGAAGTTCCAGTTCTACGACAAGTACTCCCGCTACAACTACGACCTTGGACGCCGGGAAACCTGGATCGAGACGGTGGACCGGGCGGTGGATTATCTGAAGGAGCTTTCGGAAAACAAACTGGCCCAGAACGACTACAACCGCATCCGCCAGGCTATTCTGGAGATGAAAGTGATGCCCTCCATGCGTCTGCTGGCCATGGCTGGCGACCCGGCCCGGCGAAACAACATCGCCATATACAACTGTTCGTATCTGCCGGTCGACGCGATCGACTCCTTTGTTGAAGCGCTGATCATCAGCATGAACGGCTGTGGCGTCGGGTACAGCGTGGAACGCAAATACATCGAGCAGATGCCCCGGGTTCAGCGTCAAAATGGAACCCACCGGGGAGTACACGTGGTAAAGGACACCTCCGAGGGGTGGGCCAACGCCCTGCGGACGGGGTTGCAGACGTGGTACGCCGGAGAGGACATCTCCTTCGACTTCTCCGAGGTTCGCCCCGCCGGCGCTCCCCTGCGGATCAAGGGGGGCAGCGCTTCCGGTCCGGAGCCGCTGCGGGTGATGCTCAACTTCTCCCGGGAACGCATTCTGGCCCGGCAGGGCGGATTCATCACCTCCGTGGATGCTCATGACATCATGTGCGCCGTTGGCGGCGCCGCCGTCTCCGGGGGAGTACGCCGGACGGCAATGATATCGCTGTTCGATATCGACGACCAGGAGATGCGCCACTGCAAGGATGGCGATTTCTGGCACAAAAACGGACAGCGCTGGAACGCCAACAACTCCGCCGTCTGGCCCAACCGTGAACTCTCCCAGGAGGAGATCGCCAGCTTCGTGCTGGACATGGTGCGCAGCGGTCGGGGCGAGCCGGGAATCTTCAACCGCCGTGCGGCCATCGAGAGCCGCCCGGAACGCCGGGCGGAAGCGGAGTTCGGCACCAACCCCTGCGGAGAGATCATCCTGCGGCCATTCCAGTTCTGCAACCTCACCAGCGCAATCGCCCGGGAAGACGACACCTTCGAGTCCCTGAAAGACAAGGTTGAGGTAGCAACGATGCTCGGCACGATTCAGTCGCTGGCGACAAACTTTCCGGGGCTGCGCCCGCAGTGGAGCCAGAACTGTGCGGAAGAGCGACTTCTGGGGGTGGACCTGAACGGGCAGATGGACAGCCCGGCGTGTCAGGACCCGGACGTACAGAGCCGCCTGCGGTACGTGGCGCAGGAGACCAACCGTATCTATGCCAAAAAACTGGGTATCAACCAGTCCGCAGCGATCACCACGGTGAAGCCCTCGGGGAATTCCAGCCAGCTGCTGAACAGCTCTTCGGGAATACACGCCCGGTGGGCGCCCTACTACATCCGGAACGTTCGGGTGGGCGCGCACACCCCGGTGTTCAGCGCCCTGCGGGATGAAGGTGTTCCCATGGACCCGGAGAACGGCCAGACCGTGGAAAACGCCACCACCTGGGTGGCCCACTTCCCCATCAAGAGCCCGGATAACGCGGTCACAAGAAACAGTCGCTCTGCGATTCAACAGTGCAACTACTGGCTGCAGAACAAGGTCCACTACACCGAGCACAACCCGTCGGTGACGATCACCTACCGGCCGGATGAAGTCATTGATATCATCAAGTGGATATGGGACCATCAGGACCGAATTGGAGGAATGGCGTTTCTGCCGGCCAGCGATGCACAGTACGACCAGATGCCCTACGTTGAGATCACCCGGGACGAGTACGAGCGGCTCTACCGCTCCTTCCCGGAGATCGACTTCTCAAAGATATATCGCTATGAGGAACGGGACCTCACCACGGCAGCGCAGGAGCTGGCGTGTCTGGCCGGGTCCTGCGACATTTAAGCTGGGTACATTGATCCTGCTGGTGGTGGCGTTCTTCGCCACCACCGTCCCCCTCAGTGCCCACCCCCACATCTGGATCGATTCGTCCCTGACCTTCACTGTATCCGGACACCGCCTCACTTCCGTTGAGGTGGAGTGGGTCTTTGATGAGTTCTTCACCGAGATGATCATGCTGGACTTCGACAGCAATAGGGACCGCCGGATCGACAGCAGTGAATCCCGGCAGATCAGGGAATCCGCCTTCGACAACCTGCGCCACTACGGCTACTTCATGGAGGTTCGGGTCAACAACCAGCGACGCGACGTCGTTCCACAGATGGTTCGCAATTTTCAGGCGTTCCTGCGGGACGACAGTCTGGTGTACCGGTTTGAGGTGGCTCTGGACGTCCCGGTGAGCCGCGATCTCACCCGGGTTACGGTGGCAATGTACGACGAGACATACTTCACCGAGATCTACATGCAGGATAACCCACCGGCGCGGGTCAGGGGCGAACCACCTGACGTGCAGGCCCAGCTGTCCATGGAGACGCGGATGGACCGGGTCTGGTACTTCGTCAACATCCCCACCCGCGAGGTGGTTCTGCAGATAAGGAGATCCTCATGAGACCTCAGGCATCCCCGCTGCTTCTTGTAGCGGCTCTCTTTCTGGTTTCTCTTCACGCCCTTCCCGCCCAGGCCAACCCGTTCACCGGGGGGGCAGCCCGTGGAGGAAGCGACACGGCCGTCGAAGACGCCGGGACGACCACAGCCCAGTCAGCCACGCAGTTTGAGGGGTTCGCCGAGTTCGGCCCACCCCGAACCCGTTTCGGGGTGTGGCTCCGGCGGGTACAACGAAACCTCACCAGCACCCTGGCGACGATGCTGCGGAACGTGCAGCGCGGTGAAGCGGATGGAGCGTTCTGGCTTATTCTCTCGCTCTCGTTTATCTACGGGGTGGTCCACTCGCTGCTGCCGGGACACCGGAAGGTACTGCTCTTTTCTTATTTTATGGCGCAGCGGTCACCACCGATCATGGGGGTAGTCGCCGGCACCTCTCTGGCGCTGGTTCACGCCTCGGCAGCGGTAATTGTGGTCCTCTCAGCGTACTTCCTCATCCAGACATCCATCAGTGCCGCGGTAACCCGGGTGGGTGCAACGGTGCAGATCGCCACAGCGGGTCTACTGCTGCTCACCGGTGTTGTCCTGACCTACCTTAAGGTACGGGAGACACTCGGTCACGGCCACCATCACGGCGACGACCACGGTGATCAGGACGACCATCAAGACCACCTGCCCGAATCCACCGGAGCTGGTGAGACCGGGAAAAGTCGAAGGCTCCTGCCGGTAATCATCATCTCGGGAATCGTGCCCTGCCCTGGTTCATCCATGATCCTCCTCTTTGCGGTTTCCCTGGGAGTTGTCACCCTGGGGCTGATCGCCGTCGGTGCCTTTGCCGTCGGGATGGCCCTGAGTCTCTCGACGCTCTCGGTGGCGACGATTCTGGTGAAGGAACAGATTACCGAGCGGCTGGAAAGCCCGCGCGGTCACGCCCTGCACCACGGGATCGAGGTCGCCAGCGCGCTGTTCATGGTGGCATTCGGTCTGTTCCTGCTGCTGCCTGCGGTACTTTAGGGATGCGCGGTATCTTTCACCGCCAGCGAAAAGCGATCGGGATGCCTCCGGGGTCGCTGGTCTACACCGGTGACGCCCAGGTCGAGAAGACCAGCATTTCTGCCGTTGACTACAACGCCGAGTACCTGAACCACCACGAGGACCTCACCCCGGAGGAATGCCACACCCTGACCGGCAGCACAGCGGTGACCTGGATCAACGTCAACGGACTGGGAAACACCGAGACGATTCGTCGGATGGGAGAGCTCTTCGGGATCCACCCATTGATCCTTGAGGACATCCTCAACACCCAGCAGCGACCCAGAGTCCAGGATCTGGAAGGTACCCTCTACGTTGTCATGCAGATGGTCTACAACGAACCGGGGCAACCGGCGATTGAGGAACAGATCAGCCTGGTTCTCGGACCGTCCTGGGTCATCACGTTTCAGGAACGACCAGGGGATCCCCTGGACCCCATCAGAACTCGGCTGGAACGCGGGGCGGGTCGGATTCGCGGACGCAGCGCCGATTACCTCGCTTACGCCCTGATCGATACGATCGTGGACCGCTACTTCCCTGTCCTTGAACACCTGGGAGACCGGATCCTTGACCTGGAGACAGCGGTACTTGACCGACCGGAGCCGGCGACGCTCCAGTCGATTCACCATCTGAAACGTGAACTCATCGGACTGCGGCGGTACGTATGGCCCTTGCGGGAGGTGATCTCCTCCCTCACCCGGGGAGAAAGTCCTCTTGTGTCCGAGACCACCGGAGTCTATCTGCGGGACGTTCACGACCACGTGATCCAGATCATGGACATCCTGGAGAGCTACCGCGAGATGGCCGGCGGTCTGGCCGAGCTGTACATGTCCGGGCAGAGCAACCGGATGAACGAGGTGATGAAAGTCCTCACCGTCATCGCCACCATCTTCATTCCCCTCACGTTCATCGCCGGGGTATACGGGATGAACTTCGACCCTGCGGCGTCCCCCCTCAACATGCCTGAGCTGGGCTGGTACTGGGGCTACCCGGCAGCCATCGCCGCGATGCTCCTGGTAACTGCAGGAATGCTGTTTTTCTTTCGTCGCCGCCGCTGGCTGTGATAGTATTGAGTACATGAAAAAGAATCTCGTCGCTCTTGCCTGTCTTATCCTTCTCGGTGTGGTTGCGCTCCCGGCACAACCGTCCCGCAGCGAAAGCAACCTGCCGCTGCGGGAGGTGACACTGTTCACCAGCGGGGTCGCAGAGTTTCTCCATCGGGGCACGGTAGAGGGTTCCGGTGAGGTTACCCTGACTGTGCCGGCGCAACAGATGGACGATGTCCTGCGTTCCATCACCCTGCTGGACCTGAACGGCGGGGCGGTGGAGGTGGTATCGTACCCTGGTGGTGAGGACCCGAGCAGGCAACTGGGACGGTTCCCGGTGAATCTCGCTGAGGCCCACCGGTTGCACCACGTTCTCAGGCAGCTCCGGGGTATGGCTGTTGAGGTGCGGTATGAACGGGAGGGGCGCCCCTCCACCGTTACGGGAACGCTGGTAGGGGCGGACAGTGAAGCCCTGCTGGTGGTGTCACACCGGGAACGGGCGTTGCAGGAGCTTCCCATGGAAGCGGTCGCGTCGGTTCGTTTCACTGACGAGGACGCACACAGCGAGTTTGAACGCGCCCTGTCGGCACTTGAAGACCTGGGCTCGCCATCGGAACAGCGGGCGATTGTGGTGAAGCACACCGGAAGCGGACCACGCACCCTGGAGGTTCGATACCTGATGGAAAGTCCCCAGTGGCACGTCTCGTACCGCGCAGTGTTACAACCACGGGACACCAGCGTTCTTCTGCAGGGGTGGGCGCACCTGGACAACACCCATAACGCTGACTGGGAAGGGGTAACAGTCACCCTCGTCTCGGCCCAGCCGGTGACGTACCGCCACCAGGTGTGGCAGCCCCGCTATGTGGTCCGGCCGCCCTGGCGGGATGCCGGGACATCCACGCTGACGCGGGTTCCCTCGCCGGCGCCGGCGCCAGCGATGATCCAGGCTGAATCGATGTCCCGTTCCGCCGCGGACAGTTTCATCTCTTCCGTTACCCCCACAGCGACGGCCCAGGAGCTGATGACGGGGATGGCTTTCACCCTTCCCGAACCTGTCACCGTCCGCAGGGGCAGTTCGATTATGGTTCCCCTGGTGAACCAGTCGGTACCGGCACAGCTCCTGCGTTTCTACGATCCCCGCGTTGACGGCGAGCAGCCCCGGGCGGCGATCCGTCTGACCAACAATACCGGCAGGCAACTGCCTCCCGGTCCCGTCACCGTCTACGAGGGCGGACGCTACGTCGGCGACGGCGGACTA
>SKHA01000378.1 GCA_007117185.1 Spirochaeta sp.
GTTTGCTCATTGCGACGCTTTACTGGGCGATGCTGATCGGTGGACAGACATTCGGAAGTCAGCGCCAGGACGTTTCGCCGGTTCTGGCGATGTGGGCGCCGAACATTCTCTTCCTGGTGGCCGGAATTGTTGCTTTTTTCCGGAGGGCCCGTCATTGAAACTCATATCCCGCCTCCTTCTGAGAAACTTTGTCCCGGTGTTTCTCCTCTCCCTGGCGTTTTTTGTCTTGATTATTCAACTGGTGGATCTCTTCGCCAACCTTATCCGCTATCTGAACCTGGATATCCCCATTGGAGAGATCTTTCGCGTTCAGATCCTGTTTCTCCCGAAATCGGTGAGTTATGCGCTACCGGTGGCGCTGTTGTTTGCCGTTGCGTACACCCTGGGAGCGTTTTACGCAAACAATGAGCTGGTGGCTGTCTTCGGAGCCGGGGTATCCCTGGGGCGGTTCGTCTTTCCTACTCTGGCAATCGGCCTGTTTTTCAGCGCAGGGATGTTCTTCTTCCAGGAACACGTTGTGATTGATACCTTTCGTGAAAAGAATGAACTGTCCCGACGTCTGCTCAATATCACCAGAACATTCAGCAACACTGACGTCACGATCAGAGCCCCCGGGGGCGAGCAGATCTATTCGGTAGAATATTACAACGACACCACCCGGGAACTCTCCCGGGTGATGGTGCTCACCCGGGATCGGGAGGGTCGGTTTGTGAAACGGATCGACGCGGCATCAGGACGATGGAATGGCGAACACTGGGTCTGGGAGCAGGGAACCCGCTTCGTCGCCGAACCCTCTGAAAATGAGGGCCCCACAATCGTGGCCGAGCCGTTTCGGGAGTACACCAGCCAAGTGTACCGGTTGCCTCCGGATACATTCCGACGTTCCGGACTCAACGTTGACGAGATGTCCTGGCAGGATGCCGGCGAGTGGATCCAGGCGCTGAGAAATACCGGACAGCCGTATCGGCAGGTCCTGACCGACTACTACAGCAGGTTCTCCCTGGCGCTTACGCCGTTCGTGGTTGTGCTCCTTTCCAGCTCCTTCGGAGGAAGATTCCGGAAGAATATCCTGCTCATGAGTCTGCTGGTATCGCTGATCGGGGCAGTTGTCTATTATGTGACCGGTATGGTGGCAGGGCTCATGGCCGGGCGAGGACTTATTCCCCCGGCCCTGGGAGCGTGGATAGGGGTGGTGCTCTTCACGGTGCTCGGACTTCTGCTGTTGCGTACCGCTCGGACCTGAGAGGAAATTCATTGCAAATCTTTACCGTTCTGGATAGCGATTCGGATACTCAAGCCCGACGGGGGGTTATCTCTCTGCCTCACGGAGAGGTGGAGACACCGGTGTTCATGCCGGTGGGCACCGCCGGAACTGTCAAGGGAATGGACCCGGAAACCCTTCACGAGATGGGGTATCGATTGATCCTGGGAAACACTTACCATCTGTATCTGCGACCAGGGATGGAGGTGATGCGCTCCCTTGGAGGGTTGCACCGCTTCTCCACATGGCAACACAACATCCTCACCGATTCCGGTGGATTTCAGGTCTTCAGCCTGGCACCCTTCAGAAAG
Organism: Spirochaeta sp.; assembly: GCA_007117185.1. Classification (GTDB taxonomy): domain Bacteria; phylum Spirochaetota; class Spirochaetia; order DSM-27196; family Alkalispirochaetaceae; genus Alkalispirochaeta. Next base: position 1,573 of record SKHA01000378.1, read on the forward strand.
ATCTCTCCGGATGGGGTAACCTTTCGCTCCCACATCGACGGCAGTTCCCACCTTCTCACTCCGGAGACCGTCGTGGACATTCAGGTGGATCTGGGCAGTGATATTCAGATGGTCCTTGACGTATGCACCGGAGCGGAAGCTACCAGAGCCGAAGCCGAGGATGCTCTGCAGACAACCGCCCAGTGGGCGAGACGCGCTCGGGATCGCTGGCGTAATCGCCGCGACAGCGACGGCTATCAGGGGCTGCTCTTCCCTATCGTACAGGGAAACTTCTACCCGGATCTGAGGCGAATCTCTGCGGAGGAGACCAGGGACCTGGATCTTCCGGGAATCGCCATCGGTGGTCTCTCGGTAGGGGAGACCTTCACCGTCTTTCAGGACATCCTGGCGGCAACGGTGGAACATCTGCCGCGGCATCTGCCTCGCTATGTGATGGGTATCGGCACGCCCGAATACATCCTGGCAGCGATCCAGCACGGTGTGGATATGTTCGACTGCGTATTTCCCACCCGGGCGGGGCGCACCGGCACGCTCTTCACCACCAGGGGCCGCATAAACCTCAAGAACGCGCGGTTCTCCCACAGCGATGACCCGCCGGACCCTGTGCTGGACTCGTTCGGAGGCCGCAGCTACAGCCTTGGGTATCTGCGCCACCTCGTTCAGTCCCGGGAGATCCTCGGCAGCATCCTTGCCACCAGACATAACCTCCGATTTCTGAAGTGGCTCGTTGATGAGAGCAAGCGGGCAATCAGTGAGAATCGCTTCTCCGCATTCAAGAAGGAAATCCTTGAGGTGTACCCCCCTCGTGACTGATGAACGAAACCGCGCCCACCGTTCCACCGCTCTGGTGATGGCTTCCACGCTGGTCTCCCGGCTGCTGGGTTTTGTCAGGATTGCAGTCATCGGAGCGCTCTTCGGCGCCTCCGGCGACGCAGACGTTCTGAACCTGGTGTTCAATATTCCCAACAACCTGAGAAAACTTCTCGCCGAAGGGGCCCTGTCTTCAGCGTTTCTTCCGGTTCTCTCGCGGAGCCACCTTGAAGATCCCGGAGGTGCCGGTTCCCGTACTCTGGTGAGTCAGCTTATCGGCTTTCAGCTTCTGATCCTGCTTCCCCTGCTGGTTCTCTCAACTGTTTTTGCCGGACCGGTGGTGAATACCATCCTGGCGTTTCCTGAACCGGAACGGCAGGTACTTGCAGCCCGGCTCTTTCGCTGGTTGATTCATTACGTACTGCTGATATCCGTTGCCGCCGTGCTTATGGGGACGCTAAACTCGCACCATCGTTTTTTCCTGCCTGCGGTGGCTCCGCTGCTCTTTTCTGCCGGGGTGATTGGATCGGTTGTTTTTCTGCATCCGTACCTGGGGATCTTTTCCATGGTTGTTGGTGTACTCCTTGGGGGGGTGGGGCAGCTGGTCATTCAGGTACCCTCGGTCCGAAAGATGGGGTATACCCTGCGGCCAACCTTCTCATTCGGTGATCCCCGTTTTCGTACTGTTCTCAAGCAGTGGCTTCCGGTGCTCTCCACTGCCAGTATTTTTGCGGTGGATCAGCAGATAGCCCTCTTTTTTGCCAGCGGTCTTCGTGACGGCAGCGGTTCCGCCCTTACCAACGCCCTGGTTTTCTGGCAGCTGCCCTTCGGCATATTCAGCGCTTCCATCACTACCGTTCTCTTCCCCCTTATGAGCCAGCAGTGGGCACGGGGTGACAACGCCGGTCTGAGAGTATCCGTTTTCGGCGGCCTTCGGTCACTGGCCCTGCTTCTCATTCCCGCTGCGGTGGCGCTGGTGGTCTTCGGTGAACCGATGATCGCGGTAGCGCTGCAACGGGGGGCATTCACTGGGGGTAACACCATCATGGCAGCCCGGGTCCTCGTGGGCTACAGCCTGGGTCTGTTCAGCGTGGGTGCGTTCACCTTCCTGCAACGGTTCTTCTACGCCGCAGGTGATTACCGGACTCCCCTGAAAGTAGCGCTGGTTACGATGGTCCTGGATGTGTCTCTCAGTCTCGTTTTAAAGGAGACCCCCCTGGAGGTTGCCGGGCTCTCTGTTGCCAACAGCGTCGCCTTCACGGTGGGGTTCCTCCTGCTGCTCTACAGCGCTGGACGGCGCATCGGAGCCGGCGGGGCTGTGGTGTATCTCCCGGCGGTGTTACGGGCTCTCATCGCCTCCGCAGGAGCCGCTGTAGCGGTTCTGCTGCTCCGGGGCAGGATTAATCTGTTCAACCCCGGGACTCCATGGTGGGGTCCCGGCAGTACGCTCAAGAGCCTGGTGCTCCTTCTTCTTGAGGGCGCGACGGCGCTGGCAGCTCTCCTGGGTGTCTACCGCCTCCTGGGGATCAGAATCCTCGCCATTCTCCGGCGACGGGGAGTACACCCGGAGAGTGGGGAGTCCGATAGTAAAGGTAATGACTGTGAACGCTGACAAACCCGTGAACGCCCGGATTCTCCTCGCCCTGGTCCTGTGGGGTATGGCTGTGGCCGTACCGCTGTTTCCGCAGGAGGAAGATGGCCAGGCGGAGCAACCTCAGGACGAACCGCAACCCCTGACCGCTCCGGTTATTTCCGAAGTGGAGACGTGGCGGGAGACGTTGCGCTTCGGTATCAACTCCCAGGTTGCGGAGCTGCTGCCGACACTTACCAGAAATCGCGAGGAAACCCTCATCCCTGAGGTCCTGGAGCTCTTCAACACCAGCAATAATCGGGATGTGCTCCGGGAGTCAGCTAACTACCTGAGGGAGTTACAGGTTGACCAGGGGCACCCCCGGGCTCTGGATTTGATGATGCAGTGGTTTGACCGCCCGTCAGAGTTGATGGTGGCGGTTCTGAACTATCTTCGCGAGAGCGAAGTGGTGCTTGAAGAAGAACATCGCGAGTCCCTGCTTGAAATGTCCCGGACCACTCCGGTGATTCGCGCTCTGGCGGCTGTCCGGCTACTGGCTGCCAACACTGACGATGTTGACGCGCTGCTGGAACTCTACGAGGACCCGGGAATCCACGAGGATGTGCAGGGTCGTATCCTGGTGGAGCTGGGCGAACGCGGAGACCCACGAGCGTTCGATTTCGTCGCCGCCATCATCGGAGAGGATGAGGAAGCTCAGACGGCGCTGCAGCGTTTCGCTATCGATACTCTGGGCAAACTTGGGGACCCCCGGGCATTGCCGATTATCCTGCGGCAGCTCGATTCCAGCGATGCCCAGACCCGGGCCTACGCGGTGAACGCTCTGACACGGTTTGACGAGGAAGAGGCGGTCCGTGGTATCGAAGCGGCACTACGCGATCAATTCTGGCGGGTCAGAATTTCAGCGCTTCAGACAGTTGCCGAGCGCCAGCTGGAACGTGCCGCTCCGGCGGTGCTGTTCATGATGCGACGGGACCCGGAGCGGCCGGTGCGGGTGCAGGCAATCAGAACCGCTGCTGCCCTTGGCCGGGACGACGGCTGGGAGCTGATTCTCGAGAGAATTGCGGACGAACGGGTGAACATCCAGGAGCGGGTGGTGATGATCGAGGAAGCGTTGCGTCTGAACGCTGCCGCATCGGTACCGGTCCTCGCTGAAGTAATGGATAAAGAGTGGACCCGGGAAAACAGCGTTGTTCTTGACGCGATCGGTCGTACCCTGTCAACCACCGAGAGCGGGCAGATCGCCCCGCTGGTGGAAAAGCTGTTGCAACACAGCAACTTCATCATCCAGATCTACGGCTTGCGCAGCGCTGGACGAAACGGTATGACACAGTTCCTGGAGATCATCCAGGAACGGGAATCTGCGGCAGCCCACCCGATGGTCCGTACCGCCGCCGCCCGCGCCCGGGAAGACATTACCCGGTAGTTTCGTCCCTTACTGGAAGTCACCAACCTCTATCGAGGCGATCCTGATCTGGTAGCGCTTCTCGTTGATAACGAAGTTCAGCTCCTCACCAATCTTGTGGCGCAACAGACGGTTACCAAGAGGCGACTGGTAGCTGATGACGTTCTTCTCAGGTTCCGACTCCCAGGGACCAAGGATGGTGTAGGTAATCGGGGCCTCTCCCACAGTGCTTTCCAGCAGGACCCTGGTACCGAAAAAGACCTCTTCAGTATTGACGTCTTCCGGTTTGACCACCCGGGCCTGTTCAAGCTCCGTTTTGAGCTTTGCTGCACGGTTATTGAGGCTGTCCTGTCGCTCCATGGCCGCCTTGTATTCGGCGTTCTCCTTGAGGTCCCCATACGCCCTGGCAACCTCAATTTCCTTGGAGTTCTGCGGAACTTCTACCTGCTGCAGATGATTGTACTCAGCCTTTTTTGCCTCGTACATCACGTTGGTACAATACAGCACCTTCCGGGAAGAGACGATCTCGGTTCCAGTGCTGTCGTCGCCGTAAAAGCGAAAATCGGGAAAACGCGACAGAACACGCTGCCTGGCATCGACGAGAATCTTCGCCTCCAGACTTCCAATGTCTGCCAGCAACGCAAACAGCCGTCCAACCGATTCCTCCTCGGCAGTATCGAGAAACGCATACAATCGACCGTCCCGGAACAGGTGAGCGTGAATCTGTTTGTTGATCTTGCGGTTGAGACTCACTTCCTTGCGATTCTCAATATCCCGAAAGGTGAGGTCAAACAGGTGAACAAGCGCCAGAAGTTGTTTCTCCGTGGTAATTCCCACCGCTTCCATCCAGGGATCGTCGTGACAGTAGCGGACCATCCAGACGAACGTTTCCCGGAGGTTCCGATAGTTCTCGTGCACCCGCTGGACAAATCGCTCCACCACATCGCCCTTGCCGTGCCGGGTCAACTCAAGGAGGACCTCCCGGCTGCGGTGATAGGGCAGCAGTCGTTCGTAGACCTCCCCCCAGTTCTTGCGGTCCACAACACGAACCATCTCCAGGAACCGTTTCCTGAGCGAGAGCAGGTCTATATCGGCAAAAACGTCCTCAAGGCTCTCGATCTGGGCGTACAGCCCGGCAAGATCGATCTCGAGTTCCGGCGGCTTGAGGA
>SKHA01000121.1 GCA_007117185.1 Spirochaeta sp.
CCGTAAACGCCGTCGTTCTTGACCACTCGAAAGAATTCAGTGAACTGGTCCGGGGGATAGTTCGTCTCATCGCCAGCCAGGTCGATCCCAACGATTTCCGGGATCTGAAGATCCCGAATCTTGTGATAGAGTTGGATCATCTCGTACTGGTCCTGCTTGGCCCGGTTGAAGGTGATCAGATAGCGGATACGGACACCTCGCTCAGCTGCCGCCTTGTTGCCCGCCTGGACAACCAGACGGGTGATCTCCATGCGATCAAAATCGTTGTAGAACGCGAAATGCTCCGGTGAAAAACGAAGCTCTATATAAAAGAGTCCGTCGTTGGCAAAGTCCAGCACGGAGTCCCGGACGATGTCGTGGACATCTTGATGAGAGCGATACCAGTCGTTCTTGAACTTGGAGAGAAACTCCAGGAAGTCCGGCTCGGAATCACGGGGAAACTGCACCGCCTTTTTGAACTCTTCAAAATCCCCGCTGTAGGGGAGCTGATTGGCCATGGCGATCCGGTAGAGGGTAGGTAGTGCAAAGGTCCCCTCCAGGTGCCGATGGAGTTCGATCTTCGGGAAGGTACGCATTATCGCTTTATCAGTTTTGAAATCGCTCACCATAGCCCTTACTCTATGCAAAATTCGGTAGTGTGCAAATGAATGCTATCCACCTTACCATGGTTTCGGCGCATTTCCCCGAAAACCTTACAGTATATGTTTGAGGAATCGTCGTGTCCGTTCCTCTTTCGGGCTGTCGAAGAGTTGTTCCGGTGTTCCCGTTTCGATAATCTCGCCCTGATCCATAAAAACCACCAGGTCCGCAGCCGCCCGGGCAAAGCCCATCTCGTGGGAGACAACCAGCATTGTCATTCCCTCGGCGGCCAGGCTCAGCATCACGTCCAGCACCTCTTTGATCATCTCCGGGTCCAGGGCGCTGGTGGGCTCGTCGAAGAGCATCACCTTGGGATCCATTGCCAGAGCCCGGGCGATCGCCACGCGCTGCTGTTGACCCCCCGAGAGCTGGTCCGGGTAACTGTCTTCTTTTTCCGCCAGACCGACCCGCGTCAGCAGGACCCGGGCCCGCTCTTCTGCCTGAGCGCGGGGTATGCCCTTCACCTTCCGGGGCGAGAGAGCGATATTCTGCAGCGCTGTCAGGTGGGGAAAGAGGTTGAAGTTCTGAAAGACCATCCCCACCTCTTCGCGAATCTGGCGGATGTTACCTTTAGGGTCGGTCACCAACTGGTCGTCGATCCAGATCTCACCGCTGGTTGCCGTCTCCAGACGGTTGACACAGCGCAGAAGGGTGCTCTTGCCGCTACCGGACGGACCGATGATCAGAACCACCTGGCCGGTCTGGACGGTGAGTGAGGCGTTCCGTACCGCCTCGACGGTGCGAAAACTCTTGGAGACGTTGGTGATACGTATTCTATCTGCCACTGTGGTCCAGCCTCTCTTCCATGAGTGCCACCAGCTTCGAAAAGAAGAGGGTGAAAACCAGGTAAATCAGCGCCACCATCGTGTACGCTTCAAAATACTGGAACGTCGTGGCGGCGTACTCACGTCCCCGACGCAGCAGGTCGCTCACCGCTACGATGGATACCAGGGAGGAATCCTTGAGCAGGGCGATGAACTCGTTGCCAATTGGGGGCAGGATGATCTTCATCGTTTGTGGCAGAATTACCAGCTGCAGCGCCTGCCTTCGACTCATGCCCAGCGCCAGCGCCGCCTCCATCTGCCCCTTGGGGATGGACTGGATTCCGGCACGGAAGATCTCTCCCATGTAGGCGCCGTAGCACACCGACATCGCCAGAATCGCTGCCACCATCCGGTCCAGGCTCAGAAACCGGCCCAGAGCAAAGTAGATGTAGAAGAGCTGAACCAGCAGGGGAATACCCCGGATAACCTCTACATATACCGTGGCCAGACGATTGATGAAGACATTTCTGGAGATACGGCCAAGCCCGGTAATCAGACCGATGATCAGAGAAAAGAAGATCGAGATCAGGGTGACCTGGAAAGTGCGCAAAATCCCGTCGGGCAGGAAGCGCAGGATGTTCAGGTACGGATCCGGTGAGAGCACCGGAAGCAGGACAACCAGGCCCAGGGCGCCAAAGAACGATATCCGCCAGGCGCTGAAGAACGAGCCCTCACCCTTGTCAGGGATGAGAGCACCGTCGCTTATCGTTATGTGCGTGGTGGTTGGGCCGGGTTTACCAGCCTGGTCTACCTGAGCCACTTCTGCTCAAGTTCCTCGGCAGTGCCGTCGTTCAGGACGACTTCCAGACCCGCGTTGATCAGATTCAGGACCTCTGTGTTTCCCCGGCGTACCGCAACACCGTAGAACTCCTCGGTAAAGGGCTCGCCGACGATTTTCAGGACACGGCTGTAGGTGTCGTTCTGCAGGGCGAAGTCCGCCGCGATGGGGGTGTCTGCCACCACACCGGCAATGCGGCCCTGAGCGAGGTCTTCAATGGCCATACCCAGTTCGTCGTAGGTGCGCAGGGTTACGCCGCTGACCTTTTCTACCTCGAACGAGCCGGTGGTGCCGATCTGGGCGCCCACGGACTGTCCGCTCAGGTCCTGCAGCCGGGTTACGTTGGCCGGAGCATCCTGACGGACGATAAGCACCTGACCCGCGTTGATGTAGGGGGTGGAGAAGTCCATCGTTGCCCGGCGCTCGTCGGTGATCGTCACCGAGGAGATCACCGCGTCGTAGTCGCCGTTGGCCAGTCCGGCAAAGATCCCGTCCCAGGCGGTGTTCTGAATGACCACCTCAAAACCGGCGGCGGCAGCAACCGCGTTGATCAGGTCAATGTCAAAACCAACAATATTCTGATTTGTATCCACATACTCCATTGGTGGCCACGTGGCGTCGGTAGCGACGGTGATTGTGCGTACACCTGTCTGAGGTGCTTCGCTGCGCCCCCCTGCTAAGACCGCAGATGTGGCCATCGCGGCAATTAAAACCAATCCAAGAAATTGTTTCATTTCTTTCCTCCTTTTGTTGAGTGGATATATTGAGAAATATACTGTCCTTGGTCAATGACACCGGGTTGACCTTTCCACTATACTGTTCAACCTGTCATGGGAACGGTAATAGCATTTGCGAACCAGAAGGGTGGTGTCGGCAAGACAACCACCGCAGTGAATCTCGGCGCATCAATCGCAGAGTCCGGGCCGTCGGTGCTGCTCATCGATTTTGATGCCCAGGGAAACCTCTCAAGCAGCGTCGGAGCAGACCGCAGCGCCCCGGGAATCTACAAGGTTCTCAGCGGGGAGGTGGCTGCAGTCGACGCAATTCAGGAGACACCCCAGCCGCGGATGAGCATCATTACCGGCGGCGCAGACCTGACCGGTGCCAGCGTTGAGCTGGTGAACGAGGAACGTCGGGAGTATTTCCTGCGGGACGCCCTCAAACCGGTGGTAGACAAGTTCGACTTTATCTTTATCGACAGCCCCCCCAGCCTTGGTCTTCTGACCCTCAACGCAATGGTCGCGGCGAACCGGGTTATCGTGCCGCTGCAGTGCGAATACTTCGCCCTTGAGGGACTCACCCAGCTCCTGCAGAATATCAAGCGCGTCCAGACTTCGCTGAACCCGGACCTGGAGCTCTTCGGTATCCTCTTTACGATGTACGACTCCCGCACCCGCCTGGCCAACGACGTGGTCCAGGAGGTGATCGGCTACTTCGGCAAGCGGGTCTTCCGCACCATCATTCCCCGCAACGTCCGTCTTTCCGAGGCTCCCTCCCACGGCATTCCGGTAAATCTCTACGACCCGGCGTGCGTCGGGGCCAGGAGCTACAAGAAACTCTCCGAGGAGGTGCTCTCCCGTGTCAAAGACCAGACGGCTCGGTAAGGGGATCGACGCGCTGCTGCAGGGGCGGGACATCACCCAGCTTGAAGGGGGCGAGCTCGCCTCGGTAGTGACCGTTCCCCTTGACCGGGTCCACCCCAACCCCGACCAGCCCCGGCGTATCTTCAACGACGAAGCGCTGCAGGAGCTGGCCCGGTCCATCGAGGAACGCGGCATCATCCAGCCGATTCTGGCGGAACAGCAGGACGACGGCGACTATCTGATTGTTGCCGGTGAGCGCCGCTGGCGGGCTGCGGCGCTGGCAGGGCTCACGGTGATACCGGTCCTGCCGGGGGTCTTATCGGAACAGGAGCAGCTGGAGCTCGCCCTGGTGGAGAACATCCAGCGGCAGGATCTCACCCCCCTGGAGGAAGCCCGGGGCTACCGCGACCTGATCGAACGCGCCGGGATCTCCCAGGAGGAGCTGGCCCGCAGGCTGGGCAAGAGCCGGCCCGCGGTGGCCAACAGCCTGCGTCTGCTGAAACTTCCCGAGGTGGTGCAGAATCGCGTTGAAACCGGTGAGCTCACCGCCGGCCACGGCCGGACCCTTCTGGGGCTGGGCGAACGTGCCGGCAGCGACGCCGCCGAGGTGGCCGCGGTGGTGGCTCGGGACGGCCTGTCCGTTCGTGAGGTGGAGCGGCTGGTGCAGCGGCTGAACGAGGGTATCTCGTTGAGTCAGGCGCTGAGCGCGGCGGGTGGCGGTGCCGGTGGTGGCGATAGCGGTGGTGGCGTTACCGCAGGCAGCGACGGGCGCCGTGAGGGGAAAAGTGGCCCGTCGGAAAACGGTAACCCCGGAAGCGGCGGCAAGTCCGTCGAGCTCCGGCGCCTGGAAGAACAGTTGATCCGCGTCCTGGGCACGCGGGTGACAATAAACGGCAGCGACAACCGCGGCCGCATCGAGGTGACCTATCTTTCCATGGATGACCTGGAGCGGCTGGCAGAACTGATCCTGGGAGGGCCGGTAGAAGAATGATTCTCCATGACGCGACACCCCGTCCGCCCATAACGGCGTACGGTATCCAGATTCCAATTACCGGGTCCAACGCAGCGCGAACGCTGCAGTACCTGCGGGAGCAGCCGGACCTGGCGGCGCGACAGAACGAGTGGCTCCGGGAGGAGACGCTCACCCCCCTCGGGGCGGAAGCGATCCTGCGGGTCCACGACAAGGACTATGTGGAGCGACTTCTGGCGGATGACCAGCGCTGCGACCGGGAGATTCAGCGCACCTTCGAACTGGTGGACCACCAGGGAAACTATCACCGCTACGATCCTGATACCGCGGAGCTCTCGTTGAAGGTGCTGCGGAACCAGAGCCTCCGCCTCGCCGCAGGAACCAGCCGTGGCGCCGAGTTGGCGCTGGAGGTGCCGGAGAAGTTCTGCTTCTACCTGGGCGGCGGCATGCACCACGGTCAGAAAGACTTTGGCGAGGGGTTCTGCCCGGTGAACGACCTGGTCATCGCCGTGCGTTCCCTCCAGGCCGCGAAACGGATCAATACCGCCTGGATCGTCGACGTGGACGCCCACAAGGGCGACGGAACCGCGGCGCTCACTAACGGTGACGATTCGATTCACACCCTGAGCGTGCACATGGCCCGGGGGTGGCCCATGGACCAGCCAAAGATCCTGGCGGATGGTCGAGCCAACCCCTCGTGGATTCCCAGCGATATTGATATCCCGGTGGACTCAGGTGAGGAAGCGCAGTACGTGCCGTGGCTGCGCGAGGCGATGGCGGAGATGGAACGACGGTTTCCGCTGCCGGATTTTCTGCTGGTGGTGGACGGAGCGGACCCGTACGAGCGGGATCAGCTGCCCTCGGCAGAGCTGCTGAAGATGACCGGCCCCCAGCTGCTGGAGCGCGACACCTTTCTGTACCAGTGGGGTCGCAGCCGAAGCATCCCCATGCTCTTTGTGATGGCGGGGAACTACGGCTACCACTCCTGGGAAGTATTCAGCGCGTTTCTGGAGCGCCAGATCCGAGGCGAGGTGGAACCTCAGCGCTGACTGTCCGGGGTGATCATTCGGCGCAGCGTCTCGGGAGGGCGCATCGGCAGCCCCGTTACCGTCCGGACGAACGCCCCCAGCTGGGTTGCTTCTGCCCGGATCTCGCCATCAACGGTGATTTCAGCAACCAGGGTGATCCGCACCGCCTCAAGTTTTTCTATCCACATCACTCCGTGTACCGCCTCAAAGAGCTGGATCGGCTTGCGGTACTTGATCCGCGTCTCCGTGACCAGCGGCACCGTCCCGGCGTCCATCAGGGGCTTCAGGGGCAGGTACTGTTCCAGCAGGGCAAAACGCAGGTCTTCCAGCCAGCGGATGTAGACCTGGTTACTGACGTGGCCGGCGAAGTCGATATCGTAGGTTCGGACGGTGTAATCCAGTTCCGTCAGGAGGTGGCGTGCCGGTGTGGAGTTCATTGTTCCTGTATAGCCCGTCAGTGTTGACACGGCAAGGGGGGAGTGGCTATAGTTTCGTCCACACTGGAGAGGTGTCCGAGCGGTTTAAGGAGGCGGTCTTGAAAACCGTTGTGCCCTCGCGGGTACCGTGGGTTCGAATCCCACTCTCTCCGGTACGGACATTTTCAGGGTAACAGGAGGGGTGCGAGAGTGGTCGAATCGGGCTCCCTGCTAAGGAGTTGTACCCTAACCGGGTACCGTGGGTTCGAATCCCACCCCCTCCGCG
>SKHA01000241.1 GCA_007117185.1 Spirochaeta sp.
ATCGGTCCGGCCCGACGGCCGGCACGTCATCGCCCCGCGGATGACCCGGGACCTGCAGCGCATCCCGGAGTCGCTGATTGTAGTTGGCGGGGGCGTCACCGGGGTCGAGTACGCCGAGGCGTTCGCCCGCCTTGGCTCGCAGGTCACGATCCTCAGTTCCCGGGGATTGCTGCCCCAGTTCGACCGCGAGTACGTCACCCACCTTGAAGAATACCTGAAGGGGCTGGGCGTAACGGTCCGGACGGGGGCCAGGGTGACGGACCTCGCCGTTGATTCGCCGGGAGACGCGGCCTCGGAGGCGGCCTCGAACGCGGCCTCCGTCGAGACCTCCGTCGTGGCCACCACCGAGGACGGCCGGCGCTACTCCGCCACGATGGCGTTTGTCGCGACCGGCCGCGCCGCCGACCTGACAACGATAACCGACGCGGACCTTCGGGAACGCCTGTGCGCCGGAAGCACTGCAACGAATCCCTGGATTCCCGTTGACTCCCGGGGGGCGACCGCCGTGGCGGGAATCTGGGGGTGCGGTGACGTCACCGGCCCACCCTTCACCGCGAATCACGCGCTGTGGCAGGGAAGACAGGTGGCTGCGGCGATTCTTGGTACGACCTCTGGACCGGCGGGCCCGGAGGTGGCCCCGGCGATGATTCAGGCGGTCTTCACCGCCGCGCAGCTGGCGCAGATCCACCCCCGACAGGAGTATCGCGCCGCCGGGGAGCACCGCCGCCGGTGGACCACATCCATCCTCTCGGTAGTACACGGCGCGCAGCTGCCCCCGGGCCACCTGAAGGTCACTGTGGACGATACCGGTATGATCCGGGAAGCGGCAGCTTTTGGGGAAGGTGCGGCGGAGGTTCTGGCGCCGATACAGCTGGCGATGAACACCGACATCTCATGGCAGCGGCTCTCGGAGGTACCCTTCGCCTATCCTACCCTTTCCGAGGTGATCACCAGCTGACTATAATTATCCCGTGGCACCGCTGGAACCGCTGCAGCAGATGATCCTCCATACCCTGAGAGCGCTTCCCCGAGCGGACGCCCAGAACCGGCTGATGCGGACCCCTGACATGGAGCTGGCGCTGAGCATGATCTACATGGCTCCGGAGCAGCATCAGGAGATCTTCCGGAGGACCGGACCGGCCAAGACCGCCCGGCTCACCCAGCTGCTGGAACGCCACCGCCACACCCGCATCACCCGGGAGCAGTACGTGGCCGCCTCCCGGGAGGTGCTGCGCCGCCTGGGCGGCGAGACGGGAGGGACCGGCAGCCCCCTTTCCAGTTACTACCGTCCCAACCGCACCCGGTGAATGACCCCCTGGCCCACGCAGGAGACGCCGCTGTTGAGCACCACCAGCCCTGCGGTGCCGATGAAGAACCAGGGCTGCTGCGACGCCTTGAGGATGATCGCCTCGCCGACGATGCTCACCCCCAGTCCGATCAGGATGAGTCCGCCGATACTGAACACCAGCCATCGCACCAGATGGTTGGGGTCAGATTGTTCCACTCTCGTGCGCTCAGGTTTCCTGCCCTCAGTTTTCATGCCCACAATATACTGCGCCGTACGGGGATGCGTCAGAACGGCACACAGAACGGCGCACTGCTGTTGCACCTCCAGGTAAACCTGAGTATTTTGTACGGGATATGACAGTCACAAAAGACAAGTACATCACCATGGAATACAGCTTTACCGCTCCCGACGGAACCCTCCTGGGAAGCAGCGAATACAGTGGTCCCTTCACCTTCCGCCAGGGATACGGCGATGTGGTCCCCGGGCTGGATACGCGGATGGAGGGCGCCCGGATGGGTGAACAGCTCTCCTTCGTCATTCCCGCTGCCGAGGGGTACGGTGAACGGGACGATGCCAAGGTCCGGCAGGTCGCCCCGGACGCGCTGCCGCTGGGTCGCGACCCCGAGCCGGGTCTGCGGGTCAACGTCAACGGCACGATCATGATGATCACCGAGGTGAACGACGACTTTCTGACCCTGGATGGAAATCACCCGCTGGCGGGAATCCCCCTGCACTTCGACGTGAAGGTTACCGGGATCGCCGACGAGGCGCCGCAGTCCGACAGCTCCTGCAGTTGCGGCGGCAGCTGCAACTGCTGACGGTCACGTCGGCGGGTCCACGCGTCCTCGACTCCTCACCCACCAGGTAGCGGCGAGAGCACCTCCAGAACCGCAGATTCGGTGATCCATTCCTCTCCGGAAGGGGTTCGGACTCGCATCCGGGTGCCGGTCAGTCCAGCGATCTGAACCGCCGTCCCTGCGGGAATGACTTCCTCCCGGGGAAGAGGCGGGGGGATCTGGTGCAGCCCCGTCTCGGTACGCACCGAGGGTCCCAGGTTCAGAAAGGGGTTGCGGTTCATCACCCGAACGGCCATCTCCGGGGGAGGGACGGCGCGGTCCACCGAAAGGCTCTCTTCCAGAACAAACCACCCACCCAGCAGCTCCATCTTCTCCTGCGGAGGCGCTACGGGATCAACCACGGGAGGGTCAACAAAGAACTCCCAGGGGTCAACGGATCCCCGCCAGCCCCCCTGGTAGACACCGATGTGCAGGTGCGGTGGTGTGAAAATTGCGTTGCCGGTGTTACCGACGGTGCCGATCACATCACCCGCTGAGACGCGCTGCCCCTCCTCCACCAGCTGTTCGTCCAGGTGGGCGTAGTACAGCAGCAGGTCCCGCTGGTCGTCCCGCAGCGAGACAATATTTCCACCGCGGTCGCGCCACCCCACCCGAAAGACCACCCCGTCAGAGGCGGCCAGGAGCGGCGTACCCCGAGGCGCGAAGATATCGATACCCTCGTGGTACCGCGCGCCGCCGTCGCGATTGTCCCCGTAGAAACTCAGAATCGCTTCCGCTCCTACCCCCTCCACCGGAAAGGTGAGGGCCGCGCGAGCGGAAAATCGCACCGTCAGCCGTCCACCCCGCAGCAGTTCCGGCTGGATCCGGAGGATGTAGTAGTTGTCCCGCCGGGGCTCGAAGACGATGGTTCGCTCCCCCTCGGGCATTGAGGCCACCGGCACCGGGTCGGGCGAGTCTGCTTCGACGCGGTAGACGTCGGCGAAGAAATCCTCGATCTCACCGTCGATCTCGATAGTGATGCGACGCCCACGGCGCGCCGGGAAGCGGTACCCCACCGCAGAAGGCCGGTCAGCTTCCAGGACGAACACCTCTTCCAGGGGCGCCTCCACATCCGTGGGGTCCCGCAACGCCGCCTCGCCGGCGGCGATCCACTGGGCACCGATATACGTTTCGGCCAGGTTCAGCTGCTCGATCGCCCGCAGGTAGTCCGCCCGGGTGTCCAGGGGAAGCCAGGGCTCGTCAACGAGCTCCTGCCGCTGACAGGAGAAGAGCAGTGCCATAAATAGAAAGGGAAAGATGATCTTCATCATGGTGAATATAACGACACGAGGGGTGCTATCGTCGAGTTCCAGCCGATCTCGCTGTTCATCCGTCATAGCTGTGGCTGCGTTGCAAACTGTTCCCGGTAGAGCGCCGCGTAGGCACCATCGCGCTGCAGCAGCTCTTCGTGGGTCCCCGCTTCAAGGATCTGTCCCTTATGGAGAACCACTATGCGGTTGGCGTCCCTGATCGTGCTGAAACGGTGCGCAACGACAAAGCTGGTGCGACCCCGCAGAATGGCCCGGGTAGCGCGCTGAATCCGCAGTTCCGTCTCGGTGTCGATGCTGGAGGTGGCCTCGTCGAGAATGAAGATCCGCGGATCCGCGAGAATCGTCCTGGCAAACGAGATCAGCTGCTTCTCTCCGGTGGAGAGCCCCGCCCCACCCTCACCGACCTCGTGGTCGTACCCGTCGCTGAGCGCCGAGATCACGTCGTGGGCCGCCACCATCGCCGCCGCTGCCTCCACTTCATCGTCGGTGGCATCGGGGCGCCCCCGTCGGATGTTCTCCCGAACGGTACCCCGGAAAAGGTGCGGCGTCTGCAGAACGTACCCCAGATTCGAGCGAATCCAGCTCTGACTGCGCTCACGAATATCCACCCCATCTATCAGGATCCTCCCCTCCTGAGCTTCGTAGAAGCGACTGACCAGGTTGACGATGGTGGTCTTGCCGCTACCGGTCTCTCCCACCAGCGCCACAACCTCACCGGCAGCCACATGCAGGTCGAAGTTTTTCAACACCGGCTCCTCAGGGCGATAGAAAAAAGAGACGCCCTGAAAGAAAACCTCACCGCTGCAGCGGGGCCAGTTCTCCTGACGCGGCTCCAGTATGCTTCCAAACTCCGCTTCCACCGTCGCGGTATCTGTTATTGCTGGCTGCTGTTGCAGGAGGGTGGCGATGCGTTCCGCCGCGCTGCGGGCTGACTGAAACTCCGTCAGGACCCGGGCAACCTCCCGGACCGGCTCGAAGAAGAGTACAGTGTAGCCGATGAACGCCACCACCGTTCCCATTGTCGCGGTGCCGGCGGTAACCTGGGCGCCTCCGGCCAGCAGCGCCGTTGCGGTACCGATACTCCCCAGAAGCAGCACCACCGGCATGTACACCGCCGAGTAGAGCGCCGCCCGTACCGATGCCCGCTGCATCCGTCCGGTGAGGTCCCCAAACTCCCGGAGGTTTTCATCTTCCCGAACCAGCACCTTGCTGGTAGCGGTGCCGGAAATTCCCTCGTTGAAGGAGGCGGAGATCAGGCTGTTCAGGCTGCGAACCTGCCGATGTTCCACAAGAATGCGCCGCTGGAACCAGTAGCTTGCCAGCGCCAACGGCGGGACAACCAACAGCACCAGCGCAGCCAGAGGCGGATTGATCACCACCATTGCTACTGCAACTGCCAGCATCATCGCGCTTCCCCAGACGATATCCACCAGCCCCCAGGCAACTGTCTCGCCCAGGCGCTGCACGTCCGAGTTCAGCCGCGCCATGATCCACCCCACCGGGGTGACATCGAAGTACGAGAGGGAGAGGGTCTGCAGGTGCCGAAATGCGGCACGGCGAAACGAGTGCATCAGCCCCATCTCGATCCGCCCGGCGGTGACCACCAGAAACCATACGCTCAGCGCCAGCAGCAGCGCCGCCGACCCGTACGCGAGGGCGAAGAGCGCCAGTCCGTCGGTGGTACCGGGCACGACAAAGCGATCCACCGCGATCCCGCTGAGCAGGGGGAACAGCGCGTCCAACCCACCGACGAAAACCATGGTCAACACCAATAGTACGATCCTGCGGCGGTGTTCCTTCACCGGCGCCAGGACTATGGGCCAGTCAATATTACGTTTCATCCCAGTCTCCCTGTTGCAGCTGCCACGTCCGGGCGAACGGGCCGTCCCGCAGGAGCAACTCCTGCGGCGGCCCCGACTCCACCAGCTGCCCGTTTTCCAGAACCAGCACCGTATCCACCCGGGCCAGGCTGCTGGTACGGTGGGTAATGAGGAACGTCGTTGCCCTCCGCTTCAGCAGCGCCTCGCGGATTCGCGCGTCCGTACGGTTGTCTACCGCGCTGAGGCTGTCGTCAAAGACAAGAATCGGCGCGTTTCCCAACAGCGCCCGGGCGATGGCCAGGCGCTGTTTCTGCCCTCCCGAGAGGGTCACCCCGCGTTCGCCCACCTCCGTGTCGTAGCCGTCTTCGAAGTTCCTGATCACGTCGTGCACCGCCGCAGCGCGGGCGGCGGCGATCACCTCCGCCTCGGCAGCGGAACTGCTGGCAAAGGAGATATTTTCCCGAATCGTCCTGGCGTAGAGGTACGGCTCCTGCAGGACAAACCCCAGGTGCGTACGCATCCACCGCCGCTCGATCGTCGTCAGATCCTCGCCGTCGATGAGAATCGATCCCTCGGAGGGATCGTAGAGTCGGGCCAGCAGGAGCATCATCGTTGTCTTGCCCGATCCAGTGGCCCCCAGCACCCCCACTGTGGTCCCCGGTTCAACCTGGAACGAGAGCTTCCTGAGAACCGGCAGGTCGCCATAATTGAAGGAGACGTCGTGAAACGCTATCCCACCGCGAATAACCGGACGCTGCGTTCCGGGGCCGGTCAGCACCGGATCGTCATCCTCAAGGGGCACCGCGAGGACTTCGTTTATCCGTCCCTGGGCGACCCGGGCCTTCCCCAGGTCGGCCAGAATCATCCCCATTTGCCTGACCGGCCACAACAGCAGCTGCTCCAGCATCAGAAACGCCGTCAGTGTTCCCACAGTGACCTGCAGGTGAATTCCTGCCAGAAGCACCAGCCCGGTCTGAAACATGACGATTCCGGTGGATAGCCCCCAGTACCGCGCCAGGGCGCGCAGGAGGTGCATCGTCACCCTTCGGTACTCGTCGTTAACCTTCCCGAAGCGCTCAACCTCGATCGGCTCCTGCGCCAGCGAGCGGATCACCGTCAGACCGGAGAGGTGCTCCTGCAGGACCGCGGAAAGCTCCCCTTCCGCTTCGTCCGAGGCGAGAAATGCCACGAGGCGAGCGACGTCTTCAGGCAGACCGACACGACCCACCGGGATACTTTGCACCCGGTCGCCCGAAGCGGGCATACCGCGAGCCACACGTTCGGCATCGCTCTCGGCGC
>SKHA01000141.1 GCA_007117185.1 Spirochaeta sp.
GTGGAAGGAAGGAAGCCTGGAGGCGCCGTGGAGTATGGTGCGGATCCCGGCGTTTGCGCTGCGGGATCTGGCGCAGGGGGAGGTGAGCCCGGCGCCGATGTAGTTGTCGCCGGTGCCCGCCATCTCAGGGTGGCCACTTATCAACAGGGTGGTGCTTACTGCCCCCTTATCCCGAATGGTATTTCTTGCCAGTTTGGTGTATAATTGAAGGATGACGAGCGGTCGATTTCGCTCGGCTGGCGCGGTATTTGCTCTGGTGCTGCTTCTGGCCGGTTGCGGTGACAGTCTCTTTTCCTCGCTCGAAGACCCCCGGGACGTGGAGGTTCGTTTTGGTGCATCCGGCTCGCATGTTTCCCCGTCCGGCGTGATTGAGCTGGAACTGATCTATCGGACAGAGCGGGTGGAAGCCCTTTCCGCTCTCACCGTTCAGTTCCGGTCCCCAACGGACAGCAATTACCTGGTAGAGGCTGTGGAGCTCACCCCTGGCGCACTCAGTGCCAGCGGAATCCTCTCAGTTCCTGTTCCACCTGAAGTGGAAGATGGCGTGTACTGGTTGGACGTTACCGGATGGCGTGGTTCTATCGAGCTGTTTGCGGAAAGTCGACAGGTATTTATCGCCGAGGAACTTCCGGCGATGCGACAGCTGTTTCTTCACCCGACTCGACCGGTGGTTGATTCGAGTATGCTTGCCCTGGCAGTGCTGGATGTTCCACAGGATCAGCGACCGTGGCTTCGGTGGTTTCTGGCAGGAGACCTTCTCGCCGAAGGATATCTGGAAGAGGGTTTTGATCAGATGATCCTGCCTGCGGGCACTCGCGCGGGGGCGTATGCCGTTCGTCTTGATGTCTTGCCGTGGGGTCCCGACGAAGGAGTTCGTACTGTTTCTATCGAATTGGCTCCGGTGACGGCACGGGCCGAGCTGTTTGTTCAGGCGGACTTCGATCCAGGAGATCTCCTGCAAGAGAACGAGTCTCTTCAATGGTATCCCCTTCAGGGGCACCTTCGGTCAGCTGTCCGATTGCACCCCTCCCTTGATGGCGGAGAGCTCTTCCCCGAGGGAACTCCGATGGCGGACATCTCGGAAGAGGTGTACCTGCACATCCTTTCCAACGTTCTTGGCTACTTTCTCCCTGCTGAATCAACCCTGGCGATACCCGTTCCGATTCTGTCTGAACTGGAAAAACCACAATCGCTTGAGATCGAGATTGTTGTTCCTCCCGGTGCGGGAGGACGGATTCTGACCTTGAAAGCTCGTGAAGATCTCTCGTTCTCCCTCTGGATTGATCACCATGGTAGCGTTCAGATGGACCCGCTCACAGAGGGCGCTTCCGATGAAGCCACCGATGAATCGATGGAAAACCCCCTTGAAAAAACATCGACTGAACCTCCAGAGAGTTCTCAGCAGGCTATTTCGCTGACGCTTCAGATCTCCCACTCCGGCGCTGTCGTCTGGGAGGCTCAATCGGAAAGCGGCTCTGTTGGTGCGGGTGGAGTGGTGATGGAACGGGAGTTCTCCCGGGAAACGCGACTCCTTGTCGGTGGTGAGGGTTCAGCGCCATTGCTTGTGGGAGCCATCGCTCTGCGCTGGCCGGCGATGGATGCGGGTTCAGCCGACGCCGCCGCCGCCGACGACGCCGCCACCGACACGGCAGCCGACGACGACGCCACCGACACGGCAGACTCCGCTGAAACCGCAGCAGGCGCCGAGGCCAATGAAGCTAGTGACGCGGCAGAAGAGGATGAACTGGAAGACGACACCGATTTGCCTGAAGCGCAAACCCGCGCAGGAACGTCGGATTCCGCTGTTGATTCTGAGAACGATGACGTTGACGAAGTTTGAACGATGGCATGAACGACGAAGTGAACACACACAACTGGCGACATCTGATCCGGTTTTTTCCGACTCTTCTCACCCTTCTGGTTCTCTTCTCGTGTACCACTACTCCGTTCACGACGGACTCCATATCCGCGCTACCGCCTGACTGGCTGAGTACCCCTTTTGACCCGGAAGCGCAGGATGTCCTGCTGGTGGCCTACGGTGGTACCGAAGAACACGCCCGGGAGGACCTGGCGCTTCAAGTGATCCAGGTTCTGTTGTATCGCCACCACGCATCGCAGGCGGTAATCTCGGCTGAAACGGCCGCCGTGATCGAGGAAACTGCCCGGGAACGCAGTATGGCCCTGACGCCGGAGCAGCGGTATACCGAGCCAGAGCAGGAAGTTTCGACGGCTGCCAGGACGTACTACCTGTTTCGATACTCCGCAGAGCTGATCGCCGAGGATTTGGCTCGCATCGCTCCGGCGACCGTGGTTCGACCTACCGCAACACCGGAGCCACCCCAGACCCGGCAGGAACGCCCCCCCCACAGTACTCTTCGTCAGATTGAAGCGCTCCTCACCCAACCCGTTCCGGAGGATGAAGGAGGACAGATTCGTACCCTTGAACAGGCCCTGAACCTCGCCTCCCGTCTCTTCGTGACCGCTGCCCCCGGGGAGTTCTCGCTGGTTCTGGGTGCGCCTCGCACCGGCGAGCTCACCGTGACGTTACGGGACGAGACAGCCCCTTCCGAGTCACCGCCGGAACAGATGGAAGGAATCATAACCCTCCCGGAGATCGACGGTCACCGCGAGATACTTCGTGTGCGATCGATCTCTCCCGCAGGGAACGACCAGTATCGCCTTGCCCTGCCGGAGATTCGCAGCGCCGGACTGGCGCGCCTTGAGGTGGGTCCGTCATGGTTCTTCCAGGCGCGGGATCGCTGGAACACTGCTGCCGGTACCGGACGCCCGCAGGAGCTGCTGCGGGCGATCACTGCGCGGCTGGCCCCACAGGTCGTGATTCAGGTCTCAAGCAGGGCACGCGCGATTCCAACGGCTATCATTCTTGTGGACACGGACATCGCCGGTAACCCGATAGCGAACCGCGACGCCACCCGAGGTGCTCATCAGCAGTTCACCGAGATGGGCTTCCTGGTGCACCAGCCGGAAATCGCTCCGACTCTGCAGCTGGAACTGAGTCGTCGGGGTTCGCTGGACGTCTCTGATTTATATGATCTGCTCCCGTTTGAAGTACTCGCCGGGGTAGAGCGGGTAATCGTCGGCACCGCTGGAATCTCCGAGTTCACCGAGGACGATGGATTCAGCGTTCGTGTTGTACTGGTGGCCTCAGCCTTCCACCTGCGCCGGGACACCCAGCTGGCGGAGATCCGTCTGGAGGAACGTGTCTCCGGTGCGGACTCCCGAACGATCCTCCGCACCGCGTTTCTCTCGGCAGGGCGACGTGCGGCACGCCGTCTGGCCCCGCGCCTGCCATGACAGCACCCCTGACGAACGACAAAATCGCCGCCCTGGCAACACCCTTCGGAGCCGCCGCCCTGGCGGTGATCCGGACCAGCGGTCCCGACTCGGTAGCTGCTGTCGCCCGCCTGACCGATCGCGACACGGTGGTCAGCGCCACTGGCGGAGGACGATTGCGCAAAGTCAACATACTGGACCCTGCAAGCGGGCAGGTGCTGGACGAGGTGATGCTGGCAATCTACCGGGAACCCCGGAGCTACACCGGAGAGGAGATGGTGGAGATCTTCTGCCACGGCAGCCCTCCGGGAATCCAGCAGATCCTCACCCTGCTGTATCGTCAGGGCTTTCGAGCCGCCGAGCCGGGGGAGTTCACCCAGCGGGCTTTCCTGGCAGGCAAACTCGACCTGACCAGAGCCGAAGCGGTGCAGGAGATCGTGCGTTCCCGGACCGCTCAGGGCCACGACCTGGCGCTGCGGCGCCTGGGCGGATCGGTGTCAGCGGCGATCGAGGAAGCCAAGCAGCGGCTGGTCCGGCTGATGGCCCCGGTGGCGCTGCAGTTGGACTACCCCGAGGAAGAAACCGGCGAGATCCCCTTTCCAGTGGAGCCGGTGCGGGAACTCAGGGAACAGCTATCCACCCTGGCCGGCTCCTACCGCACCGGCCGCCTCTACCAGGAGGGAATCGTCCTCGTCCTGGCAGGACGAACCAACGCCGGGAAATCCTCCCTCTTCAACGCGCTGTTGAAGGAAGATCGATCGATCGTCAGCGCGACTCCCGGCACAACCCGGGACTACATCGAAAGCTCCCTGGACCTTGGCGGCGTTCCGGTGCGGGTGTACGACACAGCGGGGGTGCGGGTGACTGGCGAGGAGATCGAAGGTGAAGGAATCCGGCGCACCCGGCAGGTTCTGGAAGCGGCAGATCTGGTCCTCTACCTGGTGGACGGCACCGTGGGGATCGACGAGGAAGACCGGGAGTTCCTGGGGCGGGGCACGCGCCTTCTGCCGGTGTGGACCAAGAGCGACGCCCCCCATTGCCTGCCCGCGCCGGAGAGCTTTCTCCCCCTCAGTGCCCTCACCCTGGCCGGGCTTGACCGTCTGGTGGAGGAGGTCCTGACCCGGGTGACTCCGGAACAGACCTACCCCGAAGGGAGCCCGGTGATCGACTCGCTGCGACAGAAGAACCTCCTTGAGGCGGCGTCCCAGTCGCTGCTGCACGTAGAGGAGGGGCTCGCCGCAGGGGTTCCGATCGACGCGATCGCCCTGGATCTGCAGGAAGCGATTCACGCTCTGGGAGAGATCACCGGTGAGGTGACCTCGGCGGACATCCTGGAACAGGTGTTCACCGGCTTCTGCGTCGGAAAGTAGACCAAAAGGGGCAACAATGGTAGGTTGCCACCATGAATGTAGACGCCGTTGTCACCGGTGGTGGCCACGCGGGTATTGAAGCGGCGATGGCCATCGCCCGCATGGGCTTCACCGTCGCCCTGATCACCCAAAACCTCGACACAATCGGCAAACTCAGCTGCAACCCTGCCATCGGCGGACTGGCCAAAGGCAACATGGTCCGGGAAATCGACGCCCTTGGCGGACAGATGGGGCGGATCATCGACGAAACGATGATCCAGTTCCGCGTCCTGAACCGCAGCCGCGGTCCGGCGGTGCAGGCTCCCCGGGCGCAGGCGGACAAACTCGCCTACCAGGTCAAGGCGAAGCAGATCCTCGAGGGCGAACCCAACGTGCTGCTGCTGCAGGATACCGTGACAGACCTGTGGTACCGCGACGGCGGTAGCGCCGTCGCCGGCGTCATTACCGAGCGGGGTAACCGCATCGCTGCCCGCACCGTGGTGATCACTACCGGAACGTTCCTGAACGGGCGCGTCTTCATCGGTGAGTACAGCGGCTCCGCCGGCCGCCTTGCCGAACCCGCCGCCATCGGGCTGGAACGGGCGCTGCGCCACGTCGGGTTTCGCCTCGGGCGGATGAAAACCGGCACCCCCGCGCGCATCACCCGGCGTTCCATCGACTTCTCCCGGGTGGAGCCGCAGTTCGGCGACGAGGAAGTGCTCCCCTTTTCCTACAGCAATCGCACCGTGGACCGCGAACAGGTGCAGTGCTACATCACCTGGACCACCGCCGAGACCCACCGCATCATCGCCGCCAACATGAGCCGCTCGCCTCTCTACTCGGGGCTCATCGTGGGGTCCGGCCCGCGGTACTGCCCCTCCATCGAGGACAAGGTGGTCAAGTTCCCCGACCGCGACCGCCACCAGATCTTCATCGAACCGGAGGGCCTCTCCACCGGCGAGATGTACCTGAACGGAATCTCCACCTCGCTGCCGGAAGACGTGCAAACCCTGTTCATCCACAGCATTCCCGGGCTGGAAGAGGCGGAGATCGTGCGGCCCGGGTACGCCGTGGAGTACGACCACATCGACCCCTCCCAGCTGTACCCCACCCTGGAAGCAAAAACGCTGCGGGGACTCTACCTGGCGGGGCAGATCAACGGCACCTCCGGGTACGAGGAGGCCGCTGGCCAGGGGCTGGTAGCAGGAATCAACGCCGCCCTGGCGATGCGGGGGGACGAGCCGTTTATCCTGGACCGCGCCGCCGCGTACATCGGGGTGATGGTGGATGATCTGGTGACTCTGGGAACCCGAGAGCCCTACCGGATGTTCACCTCCCGAGCAGAGCACCGCATGAATCTCCGCCACGACTCCAGCGATACCCGCTTGTTTGAGACGGCATGGAAGCTGGGAATGCACAGCGAGGAAGGGTGGCAGCGTTTCCAGGAGAAGCGGGCCGCCATGGCGCGCATAGCCGAGGCGCTGCGGGAACGCCACCTCAAGGAGACTGACAGCGTCGCCGAAACCCTCCGGTCTCAGACCGGCAAGTCGCTGCAGCAGATACTGCGTAACCCCGACGTCTCCCTCTCGGCCCTGCTGCCTCTGCTTGAGGGTGAAGGGCTGCCGCAGGGGATCCCCGCGGACTGGCTCAGGCAGGTTGAGCTGGACGTGAAGTACGAGGGTTACGTTGCTCGTGAAGAAAAGTTGGTCAGCCGTTTCCGCCGGATGGAGACCCAGCGCATCCCGGAGAACTTCAATTTCCAGGAGCTTACGGGGCTCTCCAACGAAGCGCGGGAGAAGTTTACCCGGGTGAAGCCCCTA
>SKHA01000249.1 GCA_007117185.1 Spirochaeta sp.
ACGCCGCCCCGGTGGGTGGGTGCCGGGCGATGAAGGTAGCAGCGGCGTGCAGGATGGTGTCGGTTATGCCGCCGGCGTCAACGATGTGCTTGACGCTCATGGACATCATGATCAACAGAACCCCCGGCAGCATGTTCCGCAACCCCGAGAAGAATGCGCTGCCGATAACCCGCCAGGTGAGCCCACTGAGCTTTCCAGACCCGAGTCCACCGATGAGAAAGAGGATCGCCATGATTGGAAACGCCAGGGTGGACAGAGCGGGCATCCGCGATGTCACCAGGATGAACAGCACCGCCACCGCCATCGCCCCGCCAAACCAGTAAAGGGCGCGCTTCAGCGCCGGGGTCAGGGGGGCCTCTTCCTGAAGCTGTCTGCCCGGGTTGCCCCCCGCGTTGGCATCGAGGCGTTTGGCGTGACGCCGGACAAACCACCACACCACACCGTAGGTAACCACAAAGAAGATCCCCCGCAGCCAGATCCCGGAGAAGAGGGGCAGTTCGGCGATGCTCTGGGCAACACCGATAGTGAACGGGTTGGTCATCGCCGCAGCAAAACCAAACGCCAGGGGCAGCAGGCTCATTCCCAGTCCGGTGAAAGAATCCCACCCCAGGGAGTGGGCCAGGGGAACGATAAAGACCACCAGGGGAACCATCGCCTCGAAGATCCCCAGCACTGCGGCTACAACCATGAAGAAGAGCTGCAGCAGCGCCATCAGCAGGTATCGCCGATGAGCCATCCGCACCGCCACGGTCCGCAGAAACGCCCCGAGAATATCTCCCCGTTCCAGCACGGTGAAGGAACCGCCCACAAAGATCAGGAAGAGAATGATCGTGATTACGGTGATGCTTCCCGGAGCGTAGAGCACCTCCACCGGAGCGGTAAACCAGCGCCACCACGGATAGTCCGGTGAGGGGTCCCAGGAGAACGACCCCGGGACCACCACCATTCGATCCTCGAAAGCGACCCGATCGTAGCTGCCCGGGGGAACGACCCGGGTAAGCACTCCTGAGACGATCATAAGGCCGAGAATAATGATCGCCGCCAGGACGAACGCCCGCAGACCAATACGTATCATGCTCTGCTGTTCATTCACTGTGATCTCTCCGGTGTGGCAGGTTTTCAAACAGCGTGCGGTAGAAGGTGATCGCCTGTTCCACCTGCTCCAGGGGAATCCGTTCGTCCGTGCCGTGGACCCCGGCGATCTG
Source organism: Spirochaeta sp. (assembly GCA_007117185.1). Lineage (GTDB taxonomy): Bacteria > Spirochaetota > Spirochaetia > DSM-27196 > Alkalispirochaetaceae > Alkalispirochaeta. The sequence goes on from SKHA01000249.1 coordinate 1,206, forward strand.
CTCCCGGGTCAGGGTAAGGGGAACAAAACGATAGGTTTGAGCGCTCATATCCTGATAGTGTCTGCTGTCGGTGGTGGCGGTGACCAGATACGGCAGGACCGGCATCGGACCCAGGGAACTGTGAATAGCCTGTCCCAGCAGCTCGAACCAGCGTCCGTCGGGGCTGCTCTCCTCGGGGGCTTCGTTGTTATCCCAACCGGACGCCAGCTCCACAGTGACCCGCTCCCGCTGCAGCAACCTTTGCAGCCGCTTCACCGTTTCATCGATGGTGTCTCCCGGCAGCAGCCGGATGTTGATGGTGGCCCGGGGCGAGGAGGGCAGCACGTTCGGCGCCAGGCTGCCGGCCAGCATCGTTATTGCCCGGGTCGTTCTTACCATCGCGTCGGTCTCGCCCCGGCGGGAAAAGACGGCGTGGACAAGCGGGGCCGTGAGGGGATAACTCCGCATCAACAGACCGCTGACCCCGGAGAGCTGGCGTCCCAGGGCACGTACAAACGCCGTCACCGATCTGGTTTTTCTGGTTGGAGAGGGACTTTGCTGTATTCGTGACAGCGCACGGATAAGGGCAGTGGTGGCATCTCTTCGCGCCGGTGTCGCGGCGTGGCCGCCGGTATCGCTACCGGTGATCATCACGTTGATATGGCCCTTCTCACCGCACCCCACCAGCGCCGCGGGACCCTGAAGCCCCGGCAGCATGGCCCGAACGGCAAGAGCTCCCTCGTCAAGGGTCATGGCGAAGGTCAGCCCGAGGGTCCGAAACGCTTCGGCGATCCGCGCCGCTCCGCGTTCGCCTCCGGTCTCCTCATCGCCGCCGAAGGCGAGATAGACCGTTCGCGCCGGGACATGACCGCTCTGGAGGAGCGCTTCAACCGCGTGGAGAATCGCGATATGGGAAAGTTTGTTGTCGATCGCTCCGCGCCCCCAAAGAAATCCGTCAGCGACGGTGCCCTCAAAGGGGGGGTGCGTCCACCCTTCTGACGGTGCCGGAACCACATCATAGTGGGCAAGCAGCAGTATCGGCTGGCTGCTATCGTCCGCGCCCTGCCAGCGGTACCACAAGCGCCACGGATCGGGGGCATGACACTCCAGCTGCCGGTGGACCAGGGGAAACCGCTCTCTCAGGAAGTTCTGCCACTGAAGCAGCGCCGCTTCCTGTTCTGCTCCTGTTCTGCCCGTATTGATGCGGATCGCCTGGATGAGGGTCTGCGCACCCGCCCCGCAGGCACTCACTGGAACGGATTGTCGTCCAGAACGATGGCGGTAACTATATACGCCAGAACACCGCTGCCACCGATGAGGATCAACACAACCAGCCCCAGCCGGACCAGACCGGAATCGATGTTGAAATACTCTGCCAGACCGCCGCACACCCCAAGCAGCTTCCGATCGCGCCTGCTTCGATACAGCTTGTGCGGTTCTTCGGGAACCCTGTAGTCACTCATGGCGATATTGTAAAGCCTAACAACCACCACTACAAGAAGATAAATTGACCCAATTCAGTCTATCGAGTACCCTGAGATCATGGGGCAACGGAAGACAACTGCTGCCAATCGGGAGAGAATTCTGCAGATCTCTTCCCAGTTGGTTCGGGAGCGGGGGATCGAGCACACAACTCTGGCCGATATCGCCGATGCCGCCGGTATCAGTAAGGGAACGCTCTATTATTACTATCCCACCAAGGGAGACCTGGTCTTCGATATCGCTGAACGGCACATGACAAACATGACCGAACGCATTTTCTCCCGACTGGAGTCCAGCCGGGCAGGGCAGTCCCCGCGTACCGTGTTCAGGCTGGTTCTGGATACGGTGATGCGCTCTCGCAGCCGTGGCGAAATACACGTGTATCTGTTGCAGGAAGCAATGACCCAGAATCCATCCCTGCGGAAACGCTTCATCCAGGAGTACCGAAACTGGCGTCGCATCATCGAGGAGGGCCTTGCCCGTGTTCTGGGAAACGGGGGGGAGTACCGCGTGATGGCGCAGGTCCTTCTTGCCACCCTGGATGGCCTGATTCTCCAGCGGCTGGTGGGGGTTGACTCAGTACCCATGGATGGAATCGCCCGCTTTTTTGAGAGCGCTGGTACTCCCTCTCCCGTCTCGTGAACCTTCTGGTGTTCGAGAACAAACAGGATCTCTACTCCCTCCCTGCCGCTGATCATCGCTACCGCCATGTACGTCAGGTCCTGCGCGCTGTCGCAGGAGATACCCTGCGCATTGGCGTTATCGCTGGTCCGGTGACTGTTGCCAGGGTAACCAGCATCTCTGCGGATGAGCTGGAGCTACTGCCGGACTGGGCAGCTGCGGAGGAGATGACGGAATCACCTGCCGTGACGGTCATCGTCGGCCATCCCCGCCCACCGGTTCTGGGGCGGTTATGGCGGGACCTGACAGCGATGGCGGTGGCGCAGATACGGGTGTTCGCCGCCGATCTCGGTGAGAAATCGTACCAGGAAAGCCATATCTGGCAGACCCGGCATGAGTACATTCTGCAGGGACTCAGCCAGGGTGGGCACACAATTCCGCCGGGAATCTCCCATTACCCGTCATTGGAACGCGCTTTGATTGATCTACCGTCGGGAGTGGGCTTTTACGGCTCTCTGGACTCAGCTCCGGCCCGGCCTGTTCATCGGATGAACGAGTTGCACCGTCCCGACGAGCCGCTGTGGGTAGTGATCGGCCCGGAACGTGGATTCACCCCTCGGGAAGAAACGGTGTTGCTCCAATCAGGAGCACACCCGCTGTCGCTGGGCCATGGAACATTGCGGACTGAAACGGCGACGATACTCCTGGCGGGGGTAGCGGTGTCCATTTTCGGTGACAGATCGGGGCAACGCGTGGTACCCTCTTTATAACTTCAGGAGCGAGAGAGTCATGAACATACTTATAGTTGACGATTCGATTTCCATGCGCCAGATGATCCGGATTATCCTCTCAGGAGCGGGACACGACGTTACCGATGCCATTGACGGGAGTGACGGGCTGGCCAAGTTCAATGAGACGTTTGATGTTGTGGTCACAGATTTCAACATGCCCCAGATGGGTGGGGTCGATCTGATCAAGGCGATCCGCAGCGGAGAGGTGAACCGGACCGTTCCGATTCTGATGCTTACCACAGAGAGCGAGGCGGAGAAAAAAGCCCTCGGTCGTGACGCCGGAGCCACCGCGTGGATCACCAAGCCTTTCAGTAAAGAGTCGCTCCTGGCAACGATCGACAAGATCTCCCGCTCCGTGGCGTTCTGAGAGTCCCGTGTTTCTGTGTGACCTCCAGCAAGAGGGAGACTCGGTTGTCCTTGAACTCTCCGGGGACCTGACCGTGGAAACGGTCAACGATTTCGTCGGCGCGGTTCTGCCGGTTCTGGAATCACCGCTGATCGAGGTGCGGGTGGCGGCGATCGCCGGTTTCGACCTGTGTGGACTGCAGTCGCTGTACGCACTGGCAGAATCCCGGCGCCGCAGCAACGGGGCGCTTGTGTTCACCGGTGAGGAGGCGCTGCGTCGTTTTGCCGCGATGGCACGATTCGCCGGGCTGGATGAGCTTTCTGCAGCGAGTACCAATGGCTAAATCGATGGATCCCCGGGCGCTCTTTCAGGAGGAAGCGGAAGAACTCCTCCAGACCCTGGAGAGTTCGCTGTTGGGGCTGGAGGACGACCCCGGCAACACCGAGCACCTGAACAGCGCTTTCCGGGCGCTGCATACCATCAAGGGATCAGCGACGATGTTCGCCCTGAACGCGCTGGTTGGGTATGCCCACCGTTTCGAAAACGTGTTTGTATCCCTCCGTGAGGGTAACGCGGTGGTGACCCGGGATCTGGTGGACCAGTCTCTTGCCGCGCGGGATATTCTGGTGCTGCTGTTGCGAACCGGGGAGATCCCGGCGGATGTCGCCGACCAGGCGGAGGCGGTGATGGTCAGCCTGGAGGGAGCGGTCACCGCCGTGCCCGCTGCGGCAGAGCCTGATAGCCATCCCCGGGACGACGTCACTGACGAGGCCGATAGAGCCGGGGTGGAGCGGCTGCTCAGGATTCAATACCGTCCATCGTCGCGTACATTTATCAACGGTACCAACCCGCTGTCGCTCATACGCGAGCTTCAGGATTTGGGGTCCACTCTTGTTGTCGGCTACTCCCGGGAGATACCGCCGCTGGAAGAGCTCCAGCCGGACCACTGTTATCTCGCCTGGGATATCCTTCTCACCACCGACGCCTCCCGCCGGGAGGTGGAAGACGTTTTCATCTTCGTTGACGGCGAGAGTGTGGTCACCATCGACGAGGTTCACGGTGGGGAGTATCGCCGCCTCGGAGAGATTCTGGTCGATCGAGGTCTTTTAAGCCAGAGCGACCTGGAGGAATACCTTGGTAACCGTGTCCCCCTCGGTGAAGTTCTGGTCAACCGCGGCGTCGTCAGCGCGGACAGCGTCCGATCGGCCCTGGAAGAGCAGCGCCTGATTGCCCGGATTGACTCGGACGACGCCACATCTTCCATCAAGGTTCGCACCCGGCGACTGGACGATCTGGTCAGCCTGGTGGGCGAGTTTGTCTCCCTGCAGGCGCAGATCAACCTGACAGCTCAACGCCTGGAGGACCGCGAGCTGGTCAATCAGGTGGAGCAGCTCGAACGCCTGGTCAGAGAAGCTCGCGAACTTTCCATGGACATGCATATGGTGCCGGTGGAGACGCTGTTTGCCCCGTTCCGACGGCTGACCCGGGAACTCGCCCGCGAGCTCAACCGGGAAGTCTCCCTCACCCTGAACGGGACCGAGACGGAGCTGGACAAGAACGTTGTTGACCAGCTGCGGGATCCACTGCTGCACATCGTCAGAAACTCTATCGATCATGGCCTTGAATCCCCGGACGCGCGCCTTGCCGCGGGCAAGCCCAGGGAAGGCCGGCTGGTCCTGAGCGCTTTTCACAGTGGTGCCCTGGTGATGATAACGGTGGAGGATGACGGTGCCGGGATCAACGATGAGGCGATTCGTGCCAAGGCGGTGGAGCAGGGGATGATCCCGGCAGACGCTGCCCTTACCCGGGAGGAGACCCTGGACCTGGTTTTTCAGCCGGGGTTCTCCACGGCGAAATCAGCCACCCAGGTATCCGGTCGCGGGGTGGGGATGGACGTAGTGCGCCGGAACGTGGAGCGGCTCAATGGAGCGGTAACCCTCTCCAGCGAGGCCGGGGTTGGAACCACGGTCCAGCTTCGCATCCCCCTTACCCTGGCAATTGTGGAGGGACTCCTGTGTCACGTAGCCGGACAGAGCTTCCTCATCAATCTGGCGTATATTCGCGAATGCGTCGACGGTACGGCAGCACGAAGGCACAGTTCCGGCGGATTCTTTGACTACCGCGGCTCGGTTGTCCCTCTGTTGGATCTGGCGCAGTTCTATCGTTTTGGAGCGGCCAACGATGACGATCCGATTGTCGTCGTTGCCGCGGGAGACCACCTGGTCGGACTGGTTGTCTCCACGATCCTGGGTAACCACCAGTCAGTTGTCAAGAATATGGGAGCACTGCTGCAACACGTAGAGGGGGTCTCAGGGGCAGTCTTTCTCGCCGACGGGACCCCGGCGTTGATGGTGGACGTGGAACGACTCCACCGGATCGCCAGCAAGCAGAACAGGAAGAGCGATTGAACGACAACGATTCCCCCTTGAAGGCACTGCAGAGCGGACCGGTTCACCTCACCGGAATCAAGGGTACCGGGATGGCGGCTCTGGCGGAGGTGCTCCACGCCAGGGGGATCACCCTCTCCGGCAGCGATGGCGCCGAAACGTTCTACACGGACGAATTGCTGGCGCAGATCGGTGTAATCCCCCGGGTGGGATTTGCCCCTGAACACGTCCCACCGCAGACGCAATTGCTGGTCTACTCCGCCGCATACGACGAAACCAACCCGGAGCGGCAGGTCGCCCGGAAGCGGGGGCTGCCGCAACTGAGTTACTTTCAGGCTCTGGGGCTGCTGTCCCGGGACCGGCCCACGCTGTGCGTCAGCGGGGTTCATGGGAAGACCTCCACCACCGCGATGATCGGCACGATGATCCGCGGGACCAACGTTGCCGCCACCGTCGTCGTTGGCAGCGCGGTGCCGTCCTTCGGCGGCAGTGCCACCCTTCGGCAGGGACAGGATGTGCTGGTTGTGGAGGCATGCGAATATCGACGACATTTTCTGGAGTTCACCCCTGCGGTTGCTCTGGTGACCAGCGTCGAGTGGGACCACCAGGACTACTACCGAACTGCAGACGAGATGGCTGCGGCCTTCCGTGAGTTTGCACAGCAGATCCTCCCGGGGGGTAGCCTTGTGTACTGCGCCGATGACCCCGGAGCCAGAGCGCTGGCTGCCGGGATACAGACAAAACGCAGCGATATCCGCATGGTCCCGTACGGATTCCAGGCGCCCCCGCCGTGGCGGGCGGTGATGAAAGGTGTGGGCAACGGTTGTCAGACCTTTACCCTTGGCGAGGATTCCGCGACAACGCCGGCAGAGCTCTGGCGGGTATCTCTACCGGGAGAGCACATGGTGGTGAACGCCGCCGGTGCGGTAGCTGCGCTCCACGAGATGATGCGCTACACCCCCGGAGCGTCCCTGCCGGATACGGCTTCATGGCGGGACAGCCTCCTGGAGTACCGCGGGACCCGTCGGCGCAGCGAGGTGGTGGGTGACGTGGCTGGTGTTCTGGTGATCGACGACTACGCCCACCACCCCACTGCGATCAAGACAACCCTGGAGGGGTTTGCATCATTCTACCCGGAGCGACGAATAGTGGTTGACTTCATGTCCCACACGTATTCCCGAACCACAGCATTGTTGCCTGAGTTTGCCTCGGCATTTGCCGCTGCCGATGAAGTTGTCCTCAATGACATCTATGCCTCCGCTCGGGAGGACCGCCAATCCGGAGTTGATGGCCCCGGCTTCTACCGGGCCGTGGCAGCGCACCACGGAAACGTCCGCTATTACCCGGACTTTCATAATGCCGCCGCCTACCTTCTTGAGACCCTGAAACCGGGAGACCTGCTGGTGACAATGGGTGCCGGTGACAACTTCAGAGTTGGCCAGACCGTGGTTGCCTCGTTGAAACACCGAATAGAGGAGGGGCGCCGTGCGTAGTATGACCGGCTACACCGTGATCGAGCATCACAATACCGAGCAGGACCTGACAGTTGAGATTCGCAGCGTCAACAATCGGTATCTGGAAATCGCAGTGAATCTTCCGGCGTTTTTGACGGCTCTGGAACCGGAGGTGAAGAAACGTATCGCCGCCGCGGCGCATCGGGGCAAGATTGAGGTGAACGTTCGCCTCCGGGATCAGTCGGCAACGACCGACATCAAGATTGACCCCCAGGCGGTCCGGGCGGCCAAAGCGATTCTGGATGAGATCCGTCTGATCGCCGGGGTGCAGACGGAACCGACATACGCTGATATTCTTGGATTCGAAGGGGTCGTCTACACAGGGGCCCACACCGAGTCCAGCCATACCAGGGCAACCATCCTTGATGTTGTCGCTGAGGCCGTGGTTCAGTGGAACCGTTCCCGCGCCACCGAAGGGGAAGCCACGGATCGGGACATCCGTTTCCACCTGCAACGCGTGGAAGCGGCGGCCAGCGTCTTCCGGGAACACCGAAAAGAAGCAGAACGGGTCATTCACGAGACGGTGGTCCAGAAGTTTCATGAAATTCTCGGGGACGCCGCGGATGAACAGAGGGTTTACGCAGAGGTGGCATCGCTGATCCTGCGCCACTCTGTCAGCGAGGAGGTCGCCAGACTGGAAAGCCACATCCTGGCGTTTCGTGAGCTCTTCAAAATGGAAGGACCCGTTGGCAAGCGTATGGACTTCATCTGCCAGGAGATGAACCGGGAGATAAACACCACCGGTAGCAAGACTAACCTTGCGGTGGTACAGGACGCGGTGGTTGACGCCAAGGACGCGGTAGAAGCGATCCGGGAACAACTGCGTAATATCGAGTAGACAGAGGGAGCCTGAGCGTGAAAGAGGTACGAATCGCGATTTCCGGAAAGAGCGGGTGCGGAAATACCACCGTCAGTCGCATGCTGGCAGAGCGACTGGGAGTGCGCGTGATCAACTATACCTTCCGGAACATGGCGGAGGAGCAGGGCGTCTCCTTCCAGGCGATGTGCCGGATGGCCGAAGAGGATGAGAGCTGGGATCGAGTGCTGGACCGACGCCAGGCCGAGCTGGCGCGAGAGGGCAGTTGTGTTCTCGGGTCGCGTCTGGCGATCTGGGTACTCCCGGAAGCGGACCTCTCGGTATACCTGACGGCATCCACCGCGGTGCGGGCCGCCAGGATCCACACCCGGGAGGGGGGATCTCTGGAGCAGGTGCAAGCCGAGACGGAAGCGCGGGATGCCCGCGACCGGGAACGATACCAGCGTATCTACGGCCTGGATAACGATGACTGGAGCTTTGCCGATCTGATTATCGATACCGAGACCGCTGGGCCTGAACAGATCGTAGAATCGATCGTTCAGCAGCTGAACCAGAGGAACCTGCTGTGACGGTAGAACAGACAGTGTTGACTCTACCCCCGTATCCCCGGGGGTATCACCTGATTACCGAGGTGGTTGAACGACAGCTTTCCTCGGCAGCGCGAGTCAACAGGGGAATAGCGCACATCATGATCATGCACACCAGTGCGGGCCTGACCCTCAACGAGAACGCCGATCCGGATGTGCGAGACGATTTCCGAACCATATTTGATCAGCTGGTCCCGGACGGAGATTCCCGCTACATTCATACCATCGAGGGAACCGACGATATGGCCGCGCATCTCAAATCAACCATTACCGGTGCATCTGTGACGGTACCCATGCGGGACGGGCGGTTCTTTCTGGGACAGTGGCAGGGGCTGTATCTGTGCGAGTTCCGGAACCAGGGCGGGCCACGCAGGATTGCCATAACCATTCTTGGCGAATGATTCACGGCATTAGCGCAACGCGCCGACATTAGTGACGAGGACCTATATGTACGGAGTAGTTACCGAAGTATCATGAAACTGTTTCAAAAAGTCCTGATCAGCCTGCTTCTCGCCACGGTTCTCTTTACCGCCTTCGCGGTAGCTGCGTTTTCAGGGCTTTTCGAACTGATCGATAACCGCTTCTACAACCAGCGTATCCGCAGTCACGCTCAGGCTATACTCCAGGAGTCACAGCAGATCACCCGTGAATATCAACAGGAACTCCAGGAGGCTCTCGCCCGTTTTGCCGCTGAACCGGCGGTTCGAAATGTCTTCCTGGTAAACCAAAGCAGAGAGGATACAGAGGAACAGGCTCGCGCGGTGGGACAGCTGCTGGACCGATACCCAGAAATAGACTATCTGCGCATCATCGACAGCGAACGCGGGCGTATCTGGTTCAGCACACTGGACAGCGACGTCGCTGCCCGCAGCGCGTCGAGTATCGAGTACCGCAGTACCGAACAGCTCGACCCGGCGATAGATCTGCCGTCGCCGGATTCGGAGTATACCGGCATACGCTGGGTCGCCGAGCGGGAAGCATTTCGTGGTATCAGCCCCGTGACCGATAACTTCCAGAGCCCGCGGGGTACACTCAAAGTCTGGGGATCCACCACCGGGTTATACAACAGACTCGTTCGCGAGGGAGTCCTGGCCCCTTCCGAGCGGGTTCGTCTGACTCCCAACGGAGCAATGGTCCTGAACGCCCGGCGGCACTTCAACGCAGAGGACCTGCAGCTCATCGACAGGGCCCTGACGGACGAAACGGTGCTGCCCGCAATTTCCAGTTCGGTGGGAGAGAGCTTTCTCCTGGAAATGGAGCCCCCCCAGGGTCCCCTGCCGGTGCTGGTCATGCTGGTGAACGAAGCAGATCTGTTCATGGACAACAGTCTGCGGATCATCCTGCTGGTTGCGGTATTTCTTGTCACCTTTCTCATCTCGTATCTGTTGTTGAATGTTCGTCAAGACCCGACGGTGGTGGTGGCCGAGCGTTTCCGCCGGTTCCAGGAGTCGGTGGTACGGGACTACCTCAGGGAAGGGCGGGCGATCGATCCTGAATTGTGGAAGCGAGAACTGGACTCACGGCGTGATCGCATCGAACGGGAGTTGAAGCGAGGTATCGGTAAACTGGGAGGAGAAAGCAAGACCAAAGTAGAGCAGGATATCGCCCGCAGCTGGAGCGAAATGTATCGGCTCATCGGTAATCCTTCAACACCTCAGATTCAGGTCGAGCCCATCGATGTGGGCCAGATAGAAGAGATTATCGAACGGACGCTGGCTCGCTACGGGCAGATGCCTGTAGAAGAGCGTCCCGTAGCGAAGCGGAAGACCACAAGAACCCAGCGGTCTGAGCGCACAGAACCGCGGCCAGAACCAGTGGAAGTGGAAGAGCTGGACGAGCTTGAGGACGCCCAGCAGCCCATCGAAGTCGAGGACGTCGAGGAAGTGGAAGAGCTTGATCAGCTGGAAGACCTGGAAGAGCTGGACGAGCTTGAGGACGCCCAGCAGCCCATCGAGGTGGAGGACGTCGAGGAAGCGGAAGAGCTGGACGAGCTTGAGGACGCACAGCAGCCCATCGAGGTCGAGGATGGTGAGGAAGCGGAAGAGCTGGACGATCTTGAAGACCTGGAAGAGATGGACGCAGACGAGGACGCGTCTGTCGCTGTCGCTGCGGAGGACGCACAGCAGCCCATCGAGGTGGAGGACGTCGAGGAAGCGGAAGAGTTTGACGAGCTGGAAGACCTGGAAGAGATGGACGAGCTTGAGGACGCAGACGAGGACGAGTCTGTCGCTGTCGCTGCGGAGGACGCGCAGCAGCCCATCGAAGTCGAGGACGTCGAGGAAGCGGAAGAGCTTGACGAGCTTGAAGACCTGGAAGAGTTTGACGAGCTGGAAGACCTGGAAGAGATGGACGCAGACGAGGACGCGTCTGTCGCTGTCGCTGCGGAGGACGCGCAGCAGCCCATCGAGGTGGAGGACGTCGAGGAAGCGGAAGTGCTGGACGACGAGCCGGTGCACTCGAAAGAAGTGGCTATCCTCGAGAACTGGGAGACGCCGGAGACAGGCCCTCTTGGAGAGAAGGCCAGCGAACTTTTCCTCGTCACCGAGACCGCTCTGGAGCGGGAGCTGGCGGACTCCTCGGACATACTTCCAAACATTTCCCCTGAACAGCCTGCTGTCGTAGAGCCCGCCGAGGTTGCTGAGCTCGAAGAGGCGGAGGAGCTAACCGAGCTCGATGAACTCGATGAACTCGATGAAATCGAAAAGCCGGATGAAGCCGCCGAGCTTCCAGAGTTGGACGAGCTCGAGGAGCCGGACGAACTCGAAGAAATCGCTGAGCTCGAAGAGGCGGAGGAGCTCGAAGAGGCGGAGGAGCTCGAAGAGGCGGAGGAGCTCGAGGAGCCGGAGGAGCTTACCGAGCTCGATGAACTCGATGAGCTTGATGAACTCGAAAAGCCGGATGAAGCCGCCGAACTTCCAGAGCTGGACGAGCTCGAGGAGCCGGACGAACTCGAAGAAATCGCTGAGCTCGAAGAGGCGGAGGAGCTTACCGAGCTCGATGAACTCGAAGAACTTGAAGAACTGGCGGACGTCGTCTCAACTTCGTCTCAGGGAGCAGAGCACCAGGAATCGGATCAAGTGCAACCTCTGGAGGAAGTGGATGACGGTGTGGAGCCCCTCGAACTTGAGGAGGTAGCTTCGATCCGCCGGTCTTACCTCAGTATCGATTCGTCGTTTGGTGGCCAGCACCTGATCCTGCCGGGTTTTGATGCGGAGTCCGCCACCGACTTGAAGGGTGGATTCGAGCGGCGCTCTCAGCAGGTGGCAACGGCACTGCGAAGCCCCGAAAACACCCGCACCCACCAGATTGTCGAGATCGATGACTTTCTCGCTATGGCCCGATCAAAGCGAAAGCTCATTGAGGAGCGGGATGGGATCATTCAGATTGATGCCAAAGCGTTCTACATGGAGAGCGGTCAGACAAATCGCCGCGTTCACAGTCTTGCCGATCAGGTAATCAACCGGAAACAGGTTGAGTCCATCGATTCTCTTTTTGAGTCGGCGTTTACTGATATGGATTTTGGCGACGCCTTCGATGACGAAGAGTTTCAGAACGAGTTGCGGGAACAGAGTTCCGGTAGCGTTGACAGCCCCCTGACCATCGGAACAAATGGGTTCAGCCTGGCCGAATCATTTGACGGCGGCGATTCGGCGATGCATACAATTTTCAGGCAGCTGGTCAACCTCACTCGAAAATGGGACGCTCGGGCAGTCTTCCTCCTGGAAGAGGCTGAAGGTGGACAGATGGCGTGCAGCTTCGGGTTGGGAATGCCCGACGATTTTTCCGACAGTCTGAAGCTGCAGCCCCAGAGCAACTTTCTGATGAACATCGTTCCGTACCATCGGGTAGTACTGTTGAAGCAGTCGCTCCTCGGATTTCAGGACTTCAAAGATCTGCCCGGGAACTTCCGCATGCCAGCGATTCAGAACTGGCTCTTCCTGCCGCTGCTCTCCCCGGAGCGGGCTCGTTACCTCGCTGTCGGGTTTCCCCGACGGTATGAGGATCTTCAGGAGCTGCTCACCCACAGCGAAATAATCCCCAGGGCGGTCTGATGAGGCACTTGAAAATCTACACAGACGGTGGCTGCCACGGTAACCCCGGACCAGGCGGGTGGGCGTTCCGCATCGTCACCGATAACGACGAAGTACTGCTGAGTTATGGCGGGTTTGACCCGATGACCACCAATAACCGGATGGAACTGGTCGCAGTAATTGAGGGCTTGCAGGCGGTACAACAACACACCGACCCGGAGGCGATGGTGACCGTTGTGACTGACAGTCAGTATGTACGCATGGGCATAACTGACTGGATCCGTCGTTGGGAACGGAACGGATGGCTTACTGCGGCGAAAAAACCGGTAAAGAACGTGGACCTCTGGCAGACCCTGCGTGGGTTGGAGCAGAGAATCAAGCCACAATGGACATGGGTGAAGGGCCATTCCGGGGATGAGCACAACGAGGGGTGTGACCGGCTGGTACAGGAACAAATTCGCTCCCGGGGAGAAGCCTAGGCGTCGGCCCGAACCTTCTAGTAGGTAGGAGGTTCCATGGTTTACGGTTTTTCTCCCTACGGCTCCCGGGGGTATCTGGTTCGGGTGGAGGTGGATGTCCGGCGTGGGTTGCCCGGAACTGATATCGTCGGGTTGGCCAGCAGTGAGGTCAGAGAATGTCGCGAGCGGGTCCGCGTGGCGATCCGCAACAGCGGATTCGAATACCCGGCTGACAGAATTCTGGTCAGCCTCTCTCCCGCGGAGATACCCAAGGTCGGCGCGGGATTTGATCTACCGGTAGCGCTGGCAATCCTTCAGAAGACAGCCCAGATCAAACTCCCAGATATCCTGCTGGCAACCGGGGAGATATCCATTCACGGTGAGGTTCTGCCGGTCCGGGGTATACTCTCTGCTGTCATTGCTGCCAGCGAGCAAGGCATTTCAACGGTACTCGTACCGGCGCAGACGGCAGCTGACGTTGTCGGCGCCGGTGACCTTGTCTCGACGATACTGGTTCTGCGAACGTTGAACGATCTGGCTTCGGGAGACGTACCTGCGCTCGGGCACACAGGGTCGTCGCCCCGGAAAATAAAAACCTCGGCGCTGTCCATGGACGATATCCAGGGCCAGAGCGAAGCGAAACGTGCGGCCATGGTCAGTGCTGCGGGGTACCACAATCTGTTGCTTATGGGGCCTCCCGGCAGCGGTAAGACGATGACCGCCCGCAGACTGGCCTCCCTCATGCCCCCGCTGACCCGGTCCGAATCTCTTGAGGTTGCCCGGGTACACTCCATTCGCGGGCTGGACGTGAGAGAAAACGTTGCGCGCCCTCCCGTGAGAATGCCACACCACAGCGTGTCCCAGGAGGGAATGCTCGGAGGGGGGCGGCATTTGCTCCCCGGAGAAGCCAGCCTCGCCCACCGGGGAGTTCTCATTCTTGATGAGGTACCCGAGTTCAGACCGCAGGTTCTGCAGGCGTTGCGCGAGCCGGTGGAGGAACGGTTCGCCTCGATTTCCCGGGCCGGACAGGCTGAGCAGTTCTCCACCTCGTTCGTTCTTGTGATGACCAGCAATCTGTGCCCCTGCGGCAATCTCGGACGCCGAGGGTCCCTGTGCCTCTGCAGCATGCAGGAAATCGCCCGGTACTGGCGCCGTGTCGGGGCCGCACTCCTGGATCGGGTTGACCTCAGAGTCATGACGGACTACCGCCTGGTGGAGCAGCCGCCTGGAGCCGATCATTCCGCGCATGAGATGAAGGAGCGCATCGCCGCAGCGGTTGCTCGGCAGGAAAAACGGAGTGCCGGTGCATCATGGAAGCGAAATGGTACCGTGCCCGCCGGAGCGGTGGAAACAATGCTTCCCTTGTCCGATCAGATGAAAACCCTGATTCAGGAGATGATGCGTCGACATGCCCTGTCCGATCGGGCTGCCCAGTCGGTGCGCGCGGTAGCGAGAACGCTGGCCGATCTTGGCGACCGGGAAAATGTGACAGAAGAGGATGTGCAGGCAGCGGTCTCCTGGCGTGCCAGGGGAGTGGACTCGTTGCTTGGCAGGGAGGACCGGTAGTACGTATACTGTCGACGACTATGATTCGGCGACGTGTCTTCCCCTTTCTTCTTGTAGCAGTTCTCTCGCTTCTGGTCGGCTGGCTGCTGGCGACGCACCTGGGGGGGGCCCGGGACCCCCTCACCAGAGACGTTCCCTCGTTCAGCGAACCCCTCCCGGTGAACCTCTCCGCGGAGGAGCTCGACGCAATTGCCCTTTACGAGCTTCGGAACCGATCCGTTGTCAACATCAATACCGAAACGGTGACGTACAACTGGTTCCTGGAACCGGTACCCAGGGAGGGATCCAGCGGGTCCGGATCGGTGATCGACGAACGAGGCTACGTCATTACCAATGATCACGTTGTTCAGGGAGCGATCCGCGTTTTTGTGACCCTCGCCGACGGCGAGCGAATCCCCGGGGAGGTGGTGGGCAGGGACCCAGAGAATGATCTGGCAGTGGTGAGATTTGATCCCGGCGGGAGGGATCTCGTCCCCATCCCCTTCGGCAGCTCCTCCGCGCTGAGAATCGGTCAGAAAGTGCTGGCTATCGGTAACCCCTTCGGTCTTGACAGGACTCTGACTGCGGGGATTGTCAGCGGACTGGGCCGCCCCCTGCGAGCGAGAAACAATCTGGTGATCCGGGACATGATTCAGACCGACGCGTCCATCAACCCCGGAAACTCCGGGGGACCCCTGCTGAACATGAACGGTGAGATGATCGGTATCAATACGATGATCTTTTCACCATCCGGAGGGTCTGTGGGAATCGGGTTCGCTGTGCCGGTGGATACTGCCCGGCGGGTGGTCCCTGACCTGATTCAGCACGGGCTGGTTCGTCGCGGCTGGATCGATATTGTCCCCCGGCAGCTGTTCCCGCAGCTTGTTCAGTACGCCCGGCTGCCGGTGCGGGAAGGGGTGCTGATCAGTGAACTGGTCGGTGGCGGCAATGCCGAGCAGGCCGGTTTGCGCGGAGGAAGTCGGGAGCAGGCGGTGCGGTACGGACGAACGGTGATCCGCCTCGGTGGGGATATCATCATCGGAATCGACGACATGCCGGTGGCATCTCTGGCAAACCTGTACGAAGCGCTGGAGGACAAGCGTCCCGGAGAGAGTGTGACGGTTCGGTATATTCGCGAGGGTCGGGAACGGGAGTCCGTGGTGATTCTGAGCGAACGCCCGGAACAGGCGCATTGGGATTGAACCGGGAACGGATGGGATAATATGCCGAAATTTCAGGTTCACTCAGACTACGCTCCCGCAGGTGACCAGCCCGAGGCGATCGCTTCGCTGGTCCGGGGTATTCGCGATGGCGACCGTTTTCAGACCCTTCGGGGGGTCACCGGTTCCGGCAAGACCTTCACCATGGCGAAAGTGATTGAAGAGGTGCAGATGCCCACTTTGGTGGTGTCGCACAACAAGACGCTGGCAGCGCAACTATACCGGGAGTTTACCGAGTACTTCCCGGATAACGCCGTGGAGTACTTCGTAAGCTACTACGACTACTACCAGCCCGAAGCCTACGTTGCCTCCCGGGATCTGTACATCGAAAAGGACGCGTCAATAAACGACGAGATTGACCGGCTGCGTCTTTCGGCGACGACAAACCTGCTGGAACGGCCCGACGTCATCGTTGTGGCAACGGTGAGCTGCATCTATGGACTGGGCAGCCCGCGGGACTATCGGGATATGCGTCTGCGCCTTGATCGGGGAGCCACTCTGGATCTGGGCAAGATCAAGCGCAAGCTGATTGAGCTGCAGTACGAGCGAAACGACAGTGTTCTCCAGCGCGGCTCCTTTCGGCAGCGCGGTGACGTTCTGGAGCTGTTTCCGGCGTATCTGGAAGAGGCGTATCGCATAGAATTGGACTGGGAAGAGATCTCCTCCATTCGCCGAATCGACCCCCTCTCCGGGGCGACCCTGGAGACGCTGGAGACAGTCTTTCTCTATCCGGCAAAGCACTTCGTGATGCCGGAGCAGCAACTTCAGCATGCTCTGGGAGGGATTCGGGAAGAGCTGGAAGAACAGTACCAGACACTCATCGCAGAGAACCGGCTGGTGGAAGCGCAGCGCCTTCGAAGCCGAACCGAGTACGATCTGGAGATGATGGAAGAGATGGGCTACTGTCCGGGGATCGAGAATTACTCCCGCCACCTGAGCGACCGAAAAGCGGGTGAACGCCCCGCCACGCTGCTGGACTATTTCCCCGAGCAGTTCCTTACCCTGGTGGACGAGTCCCACGTCACCCTGCCGCAGCTGCGGGCAATGTACGCCGGTGATCGCAGCCGGAAGGAATCTCTGGTTCAGTACGGATTTCGTCTTCCCTCAGCGCTGGATAACCGTCCGCTCCTCTTTGAGGAGTTCCAGTCGCTGATCAACACCTGCGTCTACGTGAGTGCCACCCCTTCGGAGGATGAGAGAAAGCGTTCGGCCCGGGTGGTTGAGCAGCTCATAAGACCGACAGGACTGGTGGACCCGCGGATTGTGGTGCGGCCGACACAGGGACAGATTGAGGACCTCCACGGGGAGATCCGCACGCGCATTGCCGCCAGGGAGCGGGTGCTGGTCACCACTCTCACCAAGAAGATGTCCGAGGATCTGACGGACTACCTGGTGGGGCTTGGTTTGAAGGTGCGCTACCTGCATTCTGAGATCGAGACGATCGAACGGGTGGAAATTCTGACTGATCTGCGAAACGGTGTTTTCGATGTTCTGATAGGTATAAACCTCCTGCGGGAGGGGCTGGATTTACCCGAGGTAAGTCTGGTAGCGATTCTGGACGCTGACAAGATCGGGTTTCTCAGATCGGCAACCTCGCTTATCCAGACGATGGGCCGTGCCGCAAGAAATATCAATGGCACGGTGATCATGTACGCTGACCGCGAGTCTCCGGCGATGAAGGAAGCGATCCAGGAGACCGAGCGGCGTCGTGCAGTTCAGGAGCAGTATAATCGTGACCACGGCATTACCCCGGAATCTATTCGCAAGACGGTCCAGCAGATCATCACCCGGCACCGTGAGGAGGTTGTCCAGGACGAGGAGAAACAGCTCCAGATCCTCAAGGGCAGTTACAACATCCTTGTGCCCACCCAGCGGAATAAGCTGATCGCCGTTCTGGAACGGGAAATGGTGGAACACGCGAAAAATCTCGAATTTGAACAGGCGGCGGTTCTGCGTGACGAGATCACCCGCCTGCGGAGCATGTGATGGCTGGTCTTCTGAGTGTTCTGCTGCTTTCGTTCTCACTGCTGGCCTGCAGCGACAGACCCCCGGCACTGACCTTGCCACAGACGCCGGTTCTGGCTACAGACACCCCCCACGCGCTGGTTATCGTTGAGATTACCCGGCTTCAGGATCGTCCCGACGGCGGTGGCGCAATTGCCGCGCACGCCCGGCGCGGGGACGTAGTTCCCGTGCTGGGGCGCAACGCTAACGAGAGCTGGATCGAGGTACAAGGGCCGTTCGGTCACGGCTGGGTAATCCGTGAGGACGTAGAGCTGTATCGCAGCAGACGCCAGGCGATCAACGCGCGGCAGCACATGCGCCTGCCGGGAGACGCACCGCGGTGACTTTGGAAGCGTATATCGTACCACCGCTGATCGGCGCGGTGATCGGATATCTCACCAACAGTGTCGCTATCCGGATGCTCTTCAGACCCCTGAAGAGAGTCACTCTGTTGGGGATACCAGTCCCCTTCACACCGGGGGTGATACCCAGGCAGCGGGAGGAGCTCGCCGACAGGATCGCTACGATGGTGGCCCGGGAACTGCTTACTGAAGATGTGTTTCTCCGCCGGATAGAGAGCGACACTCTGAAGCAGGCGCTGAGACGCAGAATCACCTCCGGGATCGACGTGATTCTGGAGATTTCCCCTGATGACCTGCGGTCAGTCGCGGGTCGGCCGGAGCTCACCGGGGTGATAGCCGCGGTGCGACGTCTCCTGCCGGATATTGCGGAATCCCTGCGACCATTGCAGTTTCTCTCTCCGGAACAGGGTGGGCGAGTGGTGGATCAACTGTGGCCTGAAGTGGTACACGCGTTGCAGTCTCTTATCACCACTCCTGAGGTTCAACGGGAGCTTGAAGTCAGGGTGAGACGGGTCGTTCGCTTCTCCCTGGATCAAATGAGTTCGTTTCAGCGGTTTCTGGTTACCGCAACCCAGTACGATCGTCAGATCGACCAGAGCGTGCCGGCGATCGCCGACCGGGTAGTGCGGGAAGCGATGGACGCACTGCATGGGCCGGATCTGCAGAAGACCGTTCGTTCCGCCGCGGAAGCCTGGATCACAGACCATCAGGACCTCTCCCTCGCACCGCTGCTGCACTCCTTTCCGGAAGGACCGGACATAACCGTCCTCCATCGGATGATCGTTCCGCTGATACGCCGTCGGCGCTGGGTGATTACCCGGCAGCTCACCGACTGGATTCAGACGGGACTGGCCCGGTTCAGCGCCGTTGCGGTTCGCAAACTGGACATCCATCGGGTGGTGCTGGACCGCATCAACAGCCTCGACGTCGAGCGCGTTGAAGGCCTCATTCTGGGCATCATTCATCGCCACCTGAAGTGGATAAACCTGTTCGGTGCACTCGTTGGTGCGCTGATTGGCTCCATACAGGTTGTCCTGCGGATATTCGGGGTGCTCTGAACGGTTCTATCGCAGGAGGTTTCGGGCGTCCAGCTGATCCACAAACCATCCCTGGATCGCGACAATCCGGTTGTAAAAACTGTTTCTCGCCCGTTCTTCCAGCCCTAAAATAGTAGGTACCCGAACAGCGATGTTGCCGTAAAAGAAGAGCTCGCGGGTCGACTCGCGGAACTCCACCAGCACAAATGTCTGCAGATTGCCCGGTCGAACCATCGGAACTACCCGATACGTCATGGTGGTAGCGTTCTCCATCGTCATCAGCAGGTGATTTGGGCCGGCACGGTAATCCAGCTGATACACATTACCACCGAACGTCCCGTCCCGCTGGAACGCAAACAACGTTGTCGCATCTGCTGTGGCGACCCCCGGGAGGTCCGGTAACGGATCCTGTTGTGATGGCGACGCCACCCGGTAGCTTTCCAGGTACAGCGTGCGAAACTCCTCGCGACTGGCAGACCAGTAATTGATCCCCTGCATCGTGCTGACCGCCTGCAGAATCGTCATCAGCTCCTGGTATCCGGCGTTGCTGAACGCCTCTTCAGTAACGGAGATGACCAGAGATACTTCTATCCCCACTCGCGGGTTCAACTCCCGCAGAGCCGCTGCGATAACACCGGAAAATGGGCTTTCCGGGGCAAGAGACGTGGAGACGGTGTTGCGGTAAAAGTTCACGTGATCCGGCTCAACCTGCTGTTGTGCCGTCACCGGAGAGAGACCTACAAGGGTCACAAAAAAGAGAGTCGTCAGAATTGCAGTATCCCTGGTGCGCATGGTAACGTACCGTATCGCATGCACCGGGAACTCACAACACACATGAGAAAAATCATCGTTACCGGTGGCGGCACTGGCGGGCATGTCTTCCCGGCCCTGGCCGTGATTGATGAACTGACCCCGGGTGAGCGCCGGCGGGTTCTCTGGATCGGCTCACGCCGCGGGATGGAGCGGGAGCTGG
>SKHA01000385.1 GCA_007117185.1 Spirochaeta sp.
ACCCCCTGCCCACCGAACCGGATCGAGAAAAGCTGGAATCATTGGTGGCACAGCTGGTTAAACGGGGACTGGACGGTATCGAGACGTACTACAAGCCGTACTCCCCGGAAGAGCGGGAGTATCTGGCCTCGCTGGCGGACCGTTGGGACCTGGTGACCTCCGGGGGCAGTGATTTTCACGGATCCGGCGAGCGGGAGCCCGGAGTTGCGATGCCCCGGGAGCGGTGGAAGCAGTTTCGCTCAGCCCTGGGACACCAGATCGCGCCGCAGACCAGCCAGGCCGTCCGTCCCGCCGGGGTGGACTGGCGGTGGCTCGTTCTCCGCGTTGCTGTCCCGTCGGTGCTGGTGATCAGTTTCTTCGTCTTTCTGCTCTTTGCTGTCCTGATTCCTACGGTTGAACAGCTGCTGCTGGAACGCAAGCGCGAGATGACCGCGGAACTGACCAACTCCGCCTGGAGCATACTCTCGGATTATCACCGCGAGGTTGGGGAGGGAAATCTCGACCTGAGTGAAGCGCAAAGCGCCGCTCTGGAGCGGATACGACGACTGCGCTACGGGCCGGATCAGCTGGATTACTTCTGGATAACCGATATGCACCCGCGAATGGTGATGCACCCCTACCGCAGCGACCTGGAGGGGAGCGACCTCACCGGTTTTACCGACCCCGAGGGAGTTCGACTGTTCGTGGAGTTTGTCCAGGCGGTACGGGATCGGTCCTCCGGGTACGTGCGCTACGTCTGGCAGTGGCAGGACGATCCGGGCAGGCTGGAGGCCAAGGAATCCTACGTGCGGGGCTTTGAACCCTGGGGCTGGGTGATCGGTACGGGATTGTACGTTGATGACGTGGACCGGGAGATCGCCGCCATCACCGGAAAAATGATCGACGCTTCCTTCGTGGTGATTCTGATTGCCACGGTCCTGCTGGTGACGGTCATCCTGCAGAGTCTCAACGTTGAACGCCGCCGCAGCGCCGCCGAGCGGGAGCTGCACCTGTCCCACGAACGGTACCGCCTGCTTGTGGAAGCCGCCACCGCAGGGTCGCTGCTGCTCCTGGATCGCCGCTGCACCTACGCCAACAGGCCGTTGCTGGAGCTGCTGGGGTATACCGCGCAGGAACTGGCGCTGCTGGACCTTCACGACATCGTTTTGCCGGACGAGGACGGGGACGAGGACGGGGAGGCAGGGGAGAAACTGAGCCGGGTTGCCGCCGGTGAAGAGATGCGGGAGCCCTTCGCGGTGCGGCTCAACCCCAGGGATACACCGCCGGTGCCGGCGCTGCTGACCGCGACGCCGGTCTATTTTGCGGGAAAGCAAGGGGTCATTGTGAACGTTCAGGATATCGCCCACCACGAGGCGATGCGGGCCGCCCTGGGGGAGAGTCACGCCAAGTACGAACGGCTGGCGCAGAACATCTCCAGCGGGGTGTTTCGCTTCTTCCTTGACGCAGAGATGACGATTCTCGAAGCCAACCCCGCCGGCCGGGGGATTCTGGGGCTCGATGAGGGGGATGAACCCGATTCGCCGGCCGGGTTCAACGAGTTTCCGACGCACCGGGAGCAGTGTGAGCTCTTCCGGGAGAACCTGCGCAGAACAGGTGCTGTCCGGGACCTGGTGATGCAGATTCGGCGCCGGGATGGACGAATCAGGACGGTGCGCCTTTCGGCAGTCCGGTCCGAGAGCGCTGACCATTCCCCCGGGGTGTACGAAGCGATCATGGAGGACATTTCCCAACGGAGTCGCACCGATGCGCAGCGGGATACGTTGATCTCACAGCTGCAGACGTCGCTCCTGTTCCTGACCGAGCCGGTAGGAAACACCATGGCTGCCGCCGTCACCTGTTCGCTGGATACCACCGTGGCCGCCGCGGTAGGCCGAATGAATGTCGGCAACGCCGAGGCGGTGGTGGTAGCCGGGCCGGACGGCGCCCCGGTGGGGATCGTTACCGACTTCGATATCCGCACTCGGGTGGTGGCCACGGATTCGGATACGGCGATCCCCGTCTCCCGGATCATGAGCGCGCCGGTAATCACTATTGATGAGTCCGCGCCGGTCTTTGAGGCGTTTCTCCTGGAGCGGAAGCACGACATCGACCACCTGGTGGTCACCGACTCCGCCGGCAATCTCACCGGGATCGTGCGCAGCAGCCGCACCGTACGGATAGACGAGT
Source organism: Spirochaeta sp. (assembly GCA_007117185.1). Taxonomy (GTDB): domain Bacteria; phylum Spirochaetota; class Spirochaetia; order DSM-27196; family Alkalispirochaetaceae; genus Alkalispirochaeta. Next base: position 2,167 of record SKHA01000385.1, read on the forward strand.
ATTCGCCGGTGGTTCTCCTGCGCCAGATCGGCAGCGCCGGGTCGACACAGGAGCTGGCGGAGTGCCACGGTAAGCTCCCCGTTCTGGTGGGGTCGCTGGTGGATTCCGGGGTGGGGTCGGAGAACATATGCCACGTCACCACCGCGGTTTCCGACGGGATCACCGAGCGGGTCATCGCGATCGCTCTGGAGCAGCTTGGACCGCCGCCAGCCCCGTTCGCGTTTGTCGCGCTGGGAAGCGAGGCCCGGGAAGAGCAGACTCTCCTTACCGACCAGGACAACGCCCTGGTGTACGAGGACGGCGGCGAAGGCGACGCCGGTGACCACACCCAGGCGTACTTCCAGAAGCTGGCAGAGATGGTGTGCCGCGGCCTCGATGGGGCAGGGTATCCCTACTGTGAGGGCGAAGCGATGGCGGTAGACCCGCGGTGGAACGGACCCTACTCGCGCTGGTCCCGATACTTCTCCACCTGGATCGCGGAAGCCGACGGAACAGCTCTTGCCCACTGCAACGTGTTCTTCGACCTGCGCTGCATTTACGGAGATCGCCGTCTGGTCCGCCGATTGTGGCGGCATATCGATCAGCAGCTGGAGGAGAACCCGGGGTTTCTCTCGCACATGGCGCTGAACACGCTACAGTACAAGCCACCGATCGGAATCTTCGGCCAGATCGTTACCGAATCAACGGGGGGACAGACCCGGGGGTTCAACATCAAAGAGACGATGATGCCGATCGTCAACTTCGCCCGCTTGTACGCCCTGAAGAACCACCTTGGAGAGACCAACACGTTCAACCGCCTGGAGCAGCTTCACGCCATGGGGGTGCTGCAGGAAGAGACGTTCCGCGGTGCGGTGCAGGCGTACGACCAGCTCATGCGCCTGCGGTACCGGCACCAGGTGGAACAGCTGAGACGGGGCGAGACCGCGGACAACCTGATCAACCTGAAGGAGCTGACGCAGATCGAGTCGAGCATGCTCAAGACCACCCTTTCCCGGATCGCCGGGATCCAGAAAAAGGTGAGCTACGATTTCCGCGGCTCGGCGTGACCGTCGGTCAGCAGCGAGACCACCACGAGGACGATGAAGCTCAGCGGGATCGAGAAGATCCCCGGCTGGTTGAGGGGCATCGGCGCGGTGGAGGGGTCAAGACCGTAGTGGCCCCACATGTCCGGGCTGAGCAGGATCAGCCCCACCGACGCGATGATACCCACAAGGATCGACGCGATGATCCCCTGCGCGGTGGTGCGCTTCCAGAAGAGCATCATCAACAGCGCCGGCAGGTTGGCCGACGCCGCCACGGCGAACGCCCATCCCACCAGAAAAGAGACGTTCATCCCCCTGAACCCGATTCCCAGCACGATGCCGATGAGCCCCACCACCACCGCCACGATGCGGCCGCTGAGAACCTTGGCGGTGTCGGAGAACTCCCGGTGCATGAGGTTACCCATCAGATCGTGGGCCACCGCTCCCGAGGCGGCCATGATCAGCCCTGACACGGTAGCCAGGACGGTGGTAAAGGCGATGCCGGAAATCATCGCAAAGAGCACTTCCCCGAAGCTGCGCGCCAGCAGGGGGGCGCTCATGTTGCTCGTCTCCGGATGGAGCGCACCGGCCAGTATCGACCCCACCCCCAGGTACATCGTCATAACGTAGAACAACCCGATGCCCGCGATCGCCACGATGGTCGACTTGCGCGCGGCCTCGGCGCTCGGCACGGTGTAGTAGCGGATCAGAATGTGCGGAAGCGCGGAGGTGCCGAGGAAGAGCGCCAGCATAAGGGAGATGAAGTTGAGGCGATACAGGAGTGTACTCATCGCCGGGGCGCCCGGCTGGGCATCAAGGGGGAACATCAACCCCGGTCGCATGAACGTGGAACCGGCGGTAGCCTCTTCATAGTGAACCGTCACCGCCTCGCCGTCGCCGGTGGTGAAGGAGACACTCCGGGGACGCTGGATCTCGGTGCTGCGGTCACTCAGCAGCGCCAGCAAGCGAATCGGTCCCACCGGGCCGGTCTTTCCGTCGTACTCATCGGCGATGGCGGTTACCGCGCCCATCTGGCGCAGGCGGTTGGCGGGACTGTCCGGGGCACCGTTGACCAGGATCGTGCCGTCGGGACGCACCGTGCGGGACTGCGCCTCCACCAGGGTTGGCCCGCCGGGAGAATCCCGATCCAGCCGCCACCAGTCCTGAATCATCACCACCGGCTCGCCGCCAATCCGCACCACGGCAGTCGGGTCGAACGTGACGGAGCGGCCCTTGATCTGTACGGCGTACCCGCCTCCCGGCAGGGACTCAGCCGGAACCGGACGGAGCAAACGGTAAAACGCTCCCGTCTCTTCACCGGTGTAGGGATCCGCGATCACGTGCCGGTTCGTCAGTTCGGCGCCGGTAAAGTCTACCGGCTCGCGCCGGTACTGGTAACTCGCCAGGTCAGAGGCACCCTCCTCGCGGGGGCGCTCGGTGGTGTCCACTCCACGAAAGAGAACGGCCACCGTCAGCACCAGGGCAAAGGTGAGCAGCAGACCGCCATTGAAGAACTGAACGTACGTGGTGGAGGTCATCCCCCCACCGGCGACGATGATGATCACCACCGTACCAACGATGATCACTCCCCAGTAGTGGGGTATACCCAGTAACGGCTCCACAAGGACCCCGGCGCCCACCATCTGCGGCACCAGGTAGAACAACGATACCACCAGCACGCTCAATCCTGCAGCGAGCTGTATTCCCGGGTGGCTGAAGTTTCGGTTCAGGGCGTCCGGGAACGTAAACGTGCCCATACGCTTCATCGGCTCGGCGATGACAAAGAGCGCCACAATCCAGCCGGCAAGAAACCCGATGGAGTAGAGAAAACCGTCGTACCCGTAGAACGCGATCAGCCCGGCGATCCCGAGAAAGCTGGCCACGGAGAGATACCCACCGGCAAAGGCGACGCCGTTCACCCCCCAGTGTACCGAGTTGCCGGCGACGAAATATCCACCGACCCCTGCCGCACGCCGGCTGGTGTAGGTGGAAACCGCAAGGACAAGACCCACGAAGAGAATGAAGACAATGATCGCCATTTACTCGCACCCCCCGGCGTTGCCGGATCGGCACATGAAGTTGTACACAATTGCCAGGGCGATGGCGATGAAGATGAGTGCCAGTCCGTAGGTGATTGCCAGGTTGAGCCCCAGCACCGCCGGTGCTCCCGTTGCCGCCGGGAAAAACACGCTGAGAGCGACGAATCCGATGTATACCAGTGAGTAGAGGAGTGTCATGCGGATTCCGATACGGGACTTGTAGCGTTCAAACGCCTGCTCCCGAGCATCCGGTCGATCTTCCATACCGCGCCTCCTTTAATTGAGTACGATAATTGAGACGATTGACCAACTATTTTAACACGATTTCTTAGATCTCAGTGAAACGGAAAAACCGAGTGGAATACCACCGGAAGGAACTTCTTGAAGAAAATCCCCCCCCACACAAGCGCTGACGCCACCCACCTCCGTATTACCTATAGGGGGAAGGGTGAAACCACACGACGACCTGTTTCGGGAGATGGTCTCGGACCCGGCAGCGCAGCGGGATATGATTCAGATCTGCTTGCCCGATCTGGCAGCGCGGATCGACTTGGACACGGTTACACCGGTGGACGCAACCTTTACCGGAGGCAAACAGGCGGACCTGCTGGTGTCGATGCGCGATAACCGAGGCGGCGAGCACCTGGTGTACATGCTGGTGGAACACAAGTCCTACCACGACCCGTTGGTGGCCGTGCAGCTCTATAGATATCTGGGTGCGATCTGGCAGCAACAGTGGATACACCGGGAATCGAAGGCGCGTGGGCCGTTGCCGGTGATCCACCCGGTGGTTCTATATCATGGAGCAGCACCGTGGACCGCACCGCTGGAGCTGACCGGGCTGCACCGCACAGGCGACCCTGATGCTGGTCTCGATCCTGACACTGAGCCGTTCATAACCGACCTTACCTATCGCCTGGTGGACCTGCGCACGATCCAGCCTGAGCGATTGCGCATAGCCACCCGAACCCTGGCGTACATGATTATCCTGCGCCACGTCCTGCGCCTATTCAGGAAGCCGGTAGCGTATAAGATCCTTACGATCATCACGGCACCAGAAGTAAAACCGGCAGTCCGAGAACGGCTACTCCAGTACCTCGTTGACAACACCGGGGAACAAAACACCGACGTTTTGATGACGGAATGGAAAAGGGTGGGGTATACTGTTGAGGGAGGCATGGACATCATGACGATGGCACAGGAACTGATGCGGCGGGGTA
>SKHA01000100.1 GCA_007117185.1 Spirochaeta sp.
AAGTTCAGCCTGGGAGGCGCTGCCGGCATCAAAACGGCGCTGAGTTGCCTCCAGGTCAAGACGAGCGCTCTCGTGGATCTGCCGCGCCTCCTCCAGGTTCAGGCGGGCGATGGTATCCTCTACCTGAACCAGGAGGTCGCCCTCGTTGACGAACTGTCCAAGTTCCAGCGAGACCGACTGGATCACCCCTTGCGCCTCCGAGACGATGGTAGCCTCGGAAGCCCCGCGAACCAGCCCGGATGTGTCGATGTGCTGTACGATGGGGCCGCGCATCGCTGTCACGCCCTCAACGGCACGCAGTTGCCGCTCCGTGACAACACTCCGCTCCATGGCCCATTCGCCGCTGGCGGCACTCTGGCCGTCAGCCCCATCACCACCGCAGGAGCTCAAAATACCAGCAGCCAGAATGATGATGGCCACACCGCTTTTTGTTCGCATCGCTTCCTCCGTCTGGAAAGTAAGGAAGCAGGATGCAGGAGTCAAGATCTTCTACCGACCGTTTGTTAGATTCCTGCAGAAACACGTTTCGCGATCAGTCACGATCAGATCGACCGCCATGTCCTGCGATCCCACGGGGACATCCCGAAGAAGCTGGCAGGCGTAAACGACACCGACGGTGACAGCAGCGCCCTGAATCTGCGCGATGAGTCGATCGTAGTACCCGCCACCGCGACCCAGACGGTTGCCCCGGCGGTCCAGCCCCCGCGCAGGCACGATGACGATCATTTCGCCGTAGCGCTCAGGCGGCACCATGGGTGAATCAGCAGCCGGCTGCAGAAAGCCGAAGGGGTGACGCTCCAGGGCGGCACCATCCGACCCGGTCAGATGCAGACTCATTGCCCGGGATGATCCGGCGATCCTGGGAATGGCTATCTCCTTCCCATCCTGCCGCGCTGCCCGCAACAGCGGATCCAAGTCCACTTCGTCGTTCATCGCGAAATAGGCAAGGACAATGCGACTCCGGCGCCATTCCTGGAGCTGTGTCACCCGCCCGGCGATCTGCGCGTCCAAAAGCAGGCGGTCTGTGGGATCCAGAGCCTTCACCTGGTCGGTGAGAGTGGTTCGCAGTTCTTTTTTCTGTTCAGTTACACTCATGGATAAAAAAAAGGGCCGCAGCTGCCCAACGGCAACGCGGCCCGACCCTTTTCAGACGTTCCTGCAGCTACCGGTCCGGCAGCTGCGGAAGCGCAGTCAGATCAGTTCTGGCTGCCTGCCTGGCTGGGGCTGTTCTGCATCTGCGAATCCAGCATCTGCAGGGCCTGGTCTGCCTTGAACTCTGCAAACGCAGCGTCCTCGTTGCGCTGGAACGCTTCTGCCGCCTGCTCGCGGAAGACGTTCAGAGGCGCGCTGACCAGTGCGTACACGGTGCCGTCGGGACCGATTTCCGTTGCCTCGTTGCGGAGGTTGCTGAGGGTTGTCTCAGTCACCTGACGGGAGATCGTCTCCACGAAGTTAACGGTCTGCACGTTGTCATCCACTCCCGCTTCCTGGAAGTAGTCAACGATAGCGGCCTGGATCTGGGCGTTCATCTGGAACGCGATGTCTTCACGGGCACGACTGCGAGCCATGCGAATCGCCGCATCCTGACGGCTCATCTGGGCAGAGCCAACACCGTAGATCGCGTCATCGGCCCGGGGCGGATCCAGGAACCAGTCCGGAAGTCCTGAGGGTGCCGCTGCTGCCGCCGGGGCGGGAGCGGATGCACAAGCCGCAATCAGGGTCACCATAGCCACAGCTGCCATAAGCAGCATTGCCTTTTTCATCATTTCCATCCTCCTGAGGTATTGTAATACGAAGTAGAGTATAGCCGAGGATGCTGGCCATTTCCAGCATTAACCTCATCTTGGGGAAAAAAACCCTTCTTTTTTTGGGAGTCCCGGTCTATGATACCGCGGTGTCACGGTTTGATGGCTTGGCGCTGATACATGCGGTAACGGATCTCGCAGAGCTGCTCGGTCGAAGGACCACCGTCGACGAATTCCTCCAGGATCTTGTCCAGACCGTGGCTTCTCACCTGCATGCAGACGTCTGTTCTGTCTATCTGTACGATGTGGAGCAGGACCTGCTGGTGCTGCGGGCCACTGCGGGGCTGAACCCCGCCCTGATAGGCAAGGTGCGCCTGCGCCCTGGAGAAGGACTGACCGGTCATGCCTTTCTCAAAAACCAACCCGTTCAGGAAACTGATCTTGAGGGCAGTGAACTGAACAAGACCATTCGTGATCTCGGCGAAGAAGAGTACCTCACCTTTCTTGGCGTGCCCATAAAGCGGGGTGATCTGGGAATCGGGGTTCTGACGCTGCAGCACCGCGACGAGAGTTCCCTGGACGACCAGGCCCTGCGGGCGCTGCGGGCGCTGGCGTCGCATCTGGCAATGACCCTGGAGAGCGCTGCGGCGCTGTACGAAGCCCACGAAATCCCACAGGAAGCAGCAACCGGCGCAGAGGTACCCCGGGGGCCCCTCTTTTCGTCAGGGCTGCTGAACGGAGTCAGTGCGTCCCGGGGAATTGCCGAAGGCCTCCTGGAGTACCTGGAGGATCAGCACGATACCGACGACAGCCCGGTGACCCGCACCCTGGCAGAGGCGGTGGACCTCAGTTACCGGCAGCTTCAGGAACTGGAAACGCAGGTTGACCAGACCCTCTCGGACGTGGCGATGATGATCTTCAGCGCCCACCTGCTGATGCTGCGGGATGGGAGCTTCGCCGGCCGAATGCTCGCTCTTGAGCAGGAGGGGATGGATGCGCGCCGGGCGGTCCAGCAGGTGGTAGACGATTTTTCCCGGCGTTTTCAGGCGATCCCCGATCCCCGGTTCCAGGAGAAGGTCCAGGACGTTCAGGACCTGGGGCACCGCATCCTTCGCAACCTCCACAGCCACGATCTGGAGGAAGGGGACTACACCGGCCAGGTTGTGGTTACCCATGAGCTGTTTCCCTCGGAGCTGGTCAAGCTGTACCTGCAGAACGTGGAAGGGTTGGTCTTTTCCGGCGGCAGCGCCACCAGCCATGTGGCCATTCTTGCCCAGTCTCTGGGAGTGCCGGTGGTAGCAACGCCGGATCGGCTGCTCTTCCAGATCCCCACCGGTACGAGGATCGTGGTGGACGCCGAGGACGGCAAGGTGGTGGTGGGGCCGGCTGAAGAGATCCTGGAAGCCTACCGCGCCCGGATGTCCCGGACCCGGGAGTTGATCGACGGTGCCAGCAACTATCAGTTGCCGCCGTCCCTGCAAACCCGGGACCACGTACCGGTCACCCTCAACGCCAACGTGAACCTGGTGAAGGACGCCAGGCTGGCCGCCGAGACCGGCGCCGCGGGGATCGGTCTGTATCGCAGCGAGTTCCCCTTTCTCATCCGCAACGGCTTTCCCACTGAAGAAGAGCAGTTGAACGTGTACCGACGAGTTGTTGAGGCGATGCACCGCCGCCCTGTCTCGTTCAGAACACTCGATCTTGGGGGTGACAAGTTGCTGGCGTTTCAGGTTGGCCGGGAAGACAACCCCTTTCTCGGTTTTCGCGGGGTGCGTTTCCTGCTGGAACACCGGGAGATCCTGCGGGAGCAGCTGCGGGCGATGCTTCGTGCCGGCCACGACAGCGAGATTGGCATCCAGTTTCCCATGGTAACCTCACCGGACGAGTTCTTCCTGCTCAGGGACGAGGTCCGGTTCTGTCTCCAGGAGCTGGAGAAAGACGGGCTGGAGCACAACAGTCACCCCGAACTGGGAATCATGGTGGAGTTGCCCTCGGCGATCGACCTGGCGGACGTCTTTGCCCGGGAAGTGGACTTCATGTCAATCGGTACCAACGACCTGATCATGTACCTTCTCGCGGCAGACCGGGCGAACCACCGGGTATCGGCGCTGTACCGAACCGCTCACCCCGCAGTTCTGCGGGCAATCCACCGGCTGGTTCAGGCGGTTCGCCCCTACGACGTTCCCCTCTCGGTGTGCGGGGCCAGCGCTGCGGACCCGGTGATGGCCCGCTTCTATCTCGGGGTGGGGATCACCCGGCTCAGCGTGGACATCTCGGAGCTGCCGCGGATGGGGCAACTGATCTCGACGATCAGCGTAGCCGAGAGCCGTACCCTGGCGGCACGGATGCTCGAAGCGGGTACCGTCGCTGACCTTGCCCGGGTTATTGAGGCCATTTAGCGGCAGGACCGTGCAGCTACGATGATCGAGTTAAGCTTGGCTTCCCGAGAGTCCGCCCGACTGGTCAACACGATCGGCGCCCGGGCCCCCAGGATCACCCCGGCGTGGACTGATTGGGTCATGAACGCCAGCGCCTTGTAGAGAATGTTACCCGCTTCAATGGTGGGGACCACCAGGATATCCGCAACCCCCGCCACAGGAGAGTCGATACCCTTGGTGCGCGCCGCTTCCGGGGAGATAGCGTTGTCCAGGGCCAGCGGGCCGCCAACGATGCACCCGGTGATCTCACCCTGCAGGTTCTCCTGAGCCAGCGCCGCAGCGTCCACCGTCGCGGACATCTTCGGGTTCACCGATTCTTTGGCGGCCAGAACGGCTACCCGTGGACACTCGACCCCCAGCGCGTGAAGAAAGAAGACCGCGTTGCGCAGAATTTCCCGCTTGGCACCCAGGTCCGGAGCGATGTTCATTGCCGCGTCGGTCACCGCGATGAGGCGATTGAAACCCGGAACCTGGAAAAGGGCCAGGTGACTCAACAACGTCCCTGTCCGCAGCCCCACCTCCGGGTCCAGTACTGCCTTCAGAAGTACCGCCGTCTCCACCAGCCCCTTCATCAGGACCGCCGCCTCACCATCCGAGACCAGCTGCGCCGCCCGAAGGGCCGTCGTGGCGGGGTCCCCAACCGGTTCCAGGCGACACCGGGAGATGTCCTCTCCCGCTTCGGCGGCGGCGTCCCTGATGCGCCCCGGGTTGCCCACCATGATCGGGTCAACGTATCCCCGTCGGACCGCTTCCATCACCGCGGACACAACGTCCGGTTCTTCCGGGGCGGCTACCGCCACCGTCACCGGACCACCCGCAGGAGTGGCAAGCAGATCATCGAAGTGCATCGGTCTTCACTTTGCCAGAACGGCCCGGGCGCTCTCGGCCCCTCTGGCCAGGGCCGCGCTGTTCAGGGGCAGCAGGGATGCTTTTGCCGGGCCGAAAACCTTCTGCAGCGCTTCTTCCACCGCCGTCAGGGCAAACAGACCACTGAGCTCCAGATACGCGCCGATCATTACCATGTTGGCTACCTTGGCCGACCCCAACTCCGTGGCGATCTCGTTCACCGGTACCGGTACCGGCTGTACATCCCCGCGGCTGCCCCGTTCCTCAATGAGGGAGCTGTTGATCAGCAGCAGCCCGCCGGGGAGCAGGTCCTGCTCAAACTTGTGCAGCGAGGGCAGGTTAAGGACCATCGCTGCGGTGGCGTCCCGGGAGATAATTGGCGATCCGATCCCGTGCTCACTGACGATGACGTGACAGTTGGCGGTCCCGCCTCTCATTTCCGGACCGTAACTGGGAAGCCAGGAGACCTCCCGGCCCTGAAGCATGCCGGTATACGCCAGCAGCCTTCCCATGGACATCACTCCCTGACCGCCGAATCCAGCGCAGATGATCTTGGCGTCGATTATCTTGGTGTCGATGGACATCATTCACCTCCTTCGGGGGAACGCATATTGCCCAGAGGGTAGTACGCCATCAAGTCGCTCTGAAGCCAGTCCAGAGACTCCCGGGGGGTCATTCCCCAGTTGGTGGGACAGGTAGAGAGAACTTCCACCATGGAAAACCCCTGCCCTTTCTGCTGCACCGTAAACGCGGCGCGGATCGCCTTCCTGGCGCGGATGATGTTTTTCGGATCGTGAACGGAGACGCGCTCGATGTAGGTTGCCCCGTCCAGGGTGGCGATCATCTCGGAAAAACGGATAGGGTTTCCGGAGTGACTCTTCTCGCGCCCGTAAGGACTGGTGGTGGTCTTCTGACCGATCAGGGTGGTTGGCGCCATCTGTCCCCCGGTCATTCCGTAGATCGCGTTATTGACGAAGATGATGGTGATGTTCTCACCGCGATGCGCCGCGTGCACCACCTCGGCGGTACCGATGGAGGCAAGATCGCCGTCACCCTGGTAGGTGAAGACGGTGCGATCCGGAAGGACCCGCTTTATCCCCGTTGCCACCGCCGGGGCCCGTCCGTGAGCAGCCTCGTGCATGTCGCAGTTGAAGTAGTTGTACGCGAAGACCGCACACCCCACCGGGGCCACCCCGATGGTGCGATCCAGCAGCTCCATCTCCTCGAGCACCTCCGCCACCAGGCGATGGATGATCCCGTGGGTACACCCCGGGCAGTAGTGGGTTATCCGGTCGGTCAGCCCCCGGGTCTTCTCAAATACCATAGCCATTATCGCACCTCCTCAAGGAGCTTCCGGGCGACAGCGGCGGCCTCGTGCTGA
>SKHA01000011.1 GCA_007117185.1 Spirochaeta sp.
ATCGTCCGGTGCGACGCCGTGCGCCTTGTCTTGCCCCGCTTGCCCCTTAATCCCTGGCGTAGCTACTATTCATCCGTGAGTGGCCGTAGTACCGAGCACCCCTTTGACATCTATTATCGCCGGGGCTGGGTCTACCTGGTGGTCCACGCCGCTGAGCCGGACAGATTATCCTCGTCTGATACAAACGGCTCCGAGACAGTCGGTTCCGAAACAGTCAGTTCCCAGACAGCAGGGGCGGCCCCCCAACCGACCATCTACCCGGAAGACATAGAAAACCGGATGCGACTGCTGGGAATGCCCAGGGTGCGGGCGGGGCAGTTGCGCCGGCACATCGATGAAGCCACCGGAAGGCCGGTCAAGCTGGTGGAGTGGCCCGAGGGGGATCGCCTGGCTGCCACATTCACCGTGAGCATAGCCGAGGACCAGATGAGTGCTGCCGTCACGGTGACACCACCCCAACGCGGGGCGGCTCTACCCGAGCCGGAAGACGTCGAGGAGGCGTTGCGGGACGCCGGGGCGAACTTTGGGTTTGACGCTGCCGCCATCGCGGACCTTATCCGAGAAAGGCGCTACAACACCGCCGTGACCGTTGCCGAGGGGCGGCCGCCGGTATTCGGTACCACCCGAAAGATCGAGTACCGTTTCAAGGAGGAGCGGGGAAAACCGTACCTCCTTATGCCCTTCCACCGGATCAACCTGAAAGAACTCAACTTCATTGACAACAAGAAGGAAGGTGACCTTCTGGCGGTGCTGCTGCCGCCGGTGAAACCGGTGGACGGATATACCGTCACCGGAACCCGGATACCCGCCTCCCGGGACGATACGGTGGTTACCATACCGGCGGGGGAAAACACCCGCTTCAACGCCGACCGGAGTGAACTCTACACCGTCTGTGACGGAAACGCCCGGTTTCGGGACGGCCTGGTGGTGGTGGAACCGATCATGGAGCTGGAAAACGTCAACTACGAAACGGGGAATATCCACTTCGACGGATCGGTGGTCATCACCGGCAGCGTGGCCGACGGCTTCGTGGTGGAAGCGGGCGGTACCATTCAGGTTGGAAAAAGTGTAGGCCGGGCGCAGCTGAAGGCCGGGGAAAACATCCTGCTGCAGAGCGGCATGAACGGCAACGGCGACGGTGTTCTGGAATGCGGCGGCAACCTCTTTGCCCGGTACCTGGAAAGCTGCACCGTCCGGTGCAAGGGCAACATCTTCGTGGAAGAGGCGATCATGCACTCCACCGTTACCGTGTGGAACCACTGTATTCTCAACGGTCGACGCGCTGAGTGCATCGGCGGTGAGTACATCGTCGGGGGCAGTCTGTGGTGCAAAAAAGTGGGGAGCCAGTACGACGCACGGACCCTGGTTGCCATCGGGGTTCCCCCGGAGCTGTTTGAAGAATACCGTACCGCAAAGACGGAGCTGGACGCTGAGGAAGACCAGCTGGGAGCGCTGGAAGAGAAGCTGCGCCGCATAGAACACGCCATCGCCGAGGGCAGGTCCGATGAGAAGTACATGACCGCCAGGGAACAGCTGCGCCTGGACACGGCTACCGCAACGGCCCGGGCCGGTGTGCTCCGCCGCCGCGTTCCTGCTCTGCGGGACCGCCTGGACCCGGCCTCCGCCAGCTTCGTCGTCGCCGAGGACACCATCTTCAACGGGGTCATCGTCACCTTCGGCAAGCAGGAGTATCGCCCCGCCCAGTCAGGCAGCCGCAAAACGATCCTGCGCATGGCCCACGGCGCGATCCACGCCGACGGCTTCAACCGCCAGGACCCGCCAACCCTGGAGTTCTCCCTGCCGGTGTGACCTGGCCAGGCTGCGGATCTTCTCTGGTGCGGGAACCTCTTTGTCGTTGGCTGACAGTCCCCGCCGCACCGGAGTAGGATCACAGCTTCATGGGTATTCCAACTGCATCCCCTCGTGCCGTACCGACGTGGTTCGGTACCGCTGGTTCCTTCTGGGCGCTCTGTGCGCTTGGTATGGTAGCTTCTTCAATCGGCCCCTCGCTGCCTTTGCTGGCTCAGGGAACCGGCGTCACCCTTGGTGCGGTGGGAATCGTCTTCGCTGCGTACCGTGGTGGCTATGTCCTGGGCTCGCTGGCGGGTGGCGCCGGACTGGACCGCCTGCCGGGGAACAGGATGGTGGCAGCGTCGCTGCTGGTGATGGCCGGGGCGATGGTGATGGTGCCGCGGATGGCGTCGTTGCCCTTGCTGGTGGTGGTATACCTGGTGGTGGGCTTGGGAGGCGGAGCGCTGGAGGTTGGGGGCAATACCCTGATTCTTTGGCGGTATCGCGAGAACGCCGGGCCCTGGATGAACGCGCTGCACTTTGCCTTCGGGATCGGGGCGATGCTGATGCCCGCCATGGTGGGGCTGGCGGTGCGGACCACCGGCACCCTGAATCCCGCGTTCCTGGCGGGACCGCTGATTATGCTCCCGGGGTTGCTTCTCCTCGTACCCGCCGCCGACCCATCCAGACCGCAGCAGGTACATGAGGGGAGTGGTGCCGACGACAGAGTAGCGGTTGTGCTGGTAGCGGTGTTTTTGCTGTTGTACATCGGGGCTGAAGCGGGCTTCGGCGGTTGGATCTATTCCTGGGCGCTGCGGGTGCACGGCGTGGATCCCGCCGGTGCTGCGGCGCTGACCTCGCTCTTCTGGGGGGCGCTGATGACAGGCCGTCTACTGGCAATCCCTGTTTCTCGAAGAGTAGCACCGCAGGTGATCCTGGTGGTGAGCGCCCTGGTGGGAGCAGCCAATCTGGCGTTGCTCTCCTCTCCAGTGGGTTCCTCCAGCGCTGCGGTCTTGTGGATCTCCACCGCCGGCAGTGGCCTGGCGATGGCGCCGGTCTTTCCCTCGGCGATGGCCTGGGCCGGGCGGCACCTGCATATCACCGGAAAACGTTCCAGCTGGTTCTTTATCGGGGCCGGCGTCGGGGGTATGTCCATTCCCTGGGCACTGGGCCACGTGATGGATCGCGTGGGGGACGGGGCGCTGATGCCCTCGATTCTGGGGGTTCAGCTGCTCATGGGTGGTGTCCTGGCGGCTCTGGTACGCCGGAACCGCCACGGGTAACACGCCGGCGAAGCAGCCCGACCTCTGTTGGCCGATACCGCTCACGTGCCAGTTCATCATACTCCGCCCTGTGGTGCTGGAAGAATACACTTGACCACTCGCGGTCCGTGAACGACAATGCCCTTAACCAAATACGTGGAGCTTTTGTGTCCGATTCTGTAAAGAAACGCATTCTCCTTGTAGAGGATGAAGCTCTCCTCGCCATGAACGAAAAGGTGCAGCTCGAGAAGTACGGGTATGCTGTCAGAACCGTTACAACCGGAGAAAAGGCCGTGGAAGCCGTTCACGCATCGCCCGATATCGACCTGATCCTGATGGATATCAACCTTGGTCGAGGGATCGATGGAACCCAGGCTGCTGAGATCATCCTGAAAGACCGTGACATCCCCATCGTCTTCCTCTCGTCGCATACAGATCCTGAGGTTGTAGAGAAGACGGAAAAGATCACCTCCTATGGGTATGTCGTGAAGAACTCCAACATTACCGTTCTTGATGCGTCTATCAAGATGGCGTTCCGACTCTTCGATGCAAAGAACCAGTTAAAACAAGAGCTGTGTGAGCGTGAGCGCATGGAGGAGGCGTTGCACGCCAGCGAGGAGAAATTCAGGGCCTTGTTTGAAAAAGGGCCGATCGGGGTGGCCTACCACGAAATGGTATACGACGATTCCGGCATAGCGGTGGATTATCGCTTCCTCGATGCAAATACCAGCTATAGAGAGTTGACCGGTGTTGATCCCCGGGGAAAACTGGTCACGGAAGCGTTCCCGGGAATCGAGAACGATCCCTTTGACTGGATAGGTACATTTGGTCGCGTCGCGAAGACTGGCGAGCAGATTCGCTTTGAGCAGTATCTCCAATCGAACGACCGCTGGTACGACTGTGTGGGATACCAGGTGAAGCCGGATCATTTTGTTGCTGCGTTTGTGGAGATCACCCAGCGCAAACATGCTGAGAAGGCGATGGGCGAGCAGCGCAATTTTGCCGAACGCCTCATCGATACCGTTCGGACAATCATTCTGGTATTGGACACCAATGGAAATATCGTTCAGTTCAATCCCTATACGGAAGAATTGCTCGGCTTCAGCCTGGACGAAACCAAAGGAATGAACTGGGTAGACACGTTCGTCCAGCCGGAAGACAGTCATGCCGTCCAGACGGTGTTCCAGAAGACCCTGGCTGATAATCAGGTCCACCACAACGTGAACTCCGTTATTGGAAAAGATGGACAGACGTTCGTTGTTGAGTGGTCCAACGAAGTCCTCACCGATACAGATGGACACCCTACCGGCGTTCTGGCAACCGGCGTCGATGTCACTGAACGAATGCGCATGGAAGGTGAGTTGAACGAGCGCATCTGCCGCCATCGGGAACTCGAGGCACAGATACCGGTGGGCGTCTACATCGTGTGGATACGAGGCAACGGCGACAAAGAGTTCGAGTACGTCAGCGACCGCTGGTGCGAGATTCTTGGGGTCAGCCGAGAGGCGGTGTTGAACGACTCCAGAGCAGTGGATGATCTGGTGCATCCCGATGATCAGGCCCGTTTTGTTCAGCACAACCGTGACGCTGCTGAACGGCAGGAACCGTTCAGTTGGGAAGGGCGTTTTTCCCATAAAAATGGAGAGGTCCGCTGTCTGCGCATTGAGTCAACGCCGCGACTCCATGAGAATGGCGATATTCGCTGGTTTGGTGTAACCCAGGATATCACCGAGCGCAACCACGCTGAAGAAGAACTGCAAATGGTTTCGAAGATGCAGTCGATCATTCTGGGAATGGCCTCGGACTACATCAATAAAGCGATCGAGTGTCTAGACGAGACGATCAACGATTCCCTGAAAGAAATCGGCGAGTTTGTTGATGCCGACAGAGCGTACGTATTCGAGTATGACTGGGTAAAGGATGTCGCCAACAACACCTACGAATGGTGCCATGAAGGGGTGAATCCTGAGATCGGTAATCTGCAGGGCGTTTCGAACACAGACATGCATCGCTGGGTTGAAGCCCATAGAGATGGCAAGGAGATAAATATCCCGAATGTAGCGCTCTTGCCACTCGATGACGAAGCACGGCGCGTTCTTGAACCGCAAGGCGTGAAAAGTGTTCTTGCGCTTCCCATGATGAGACAGGGTGAGTGTATCGGCTTCGTAGGATTCGATTCCGTAAGAGAGACCAAACAATACACGGAGACAGAGAAGACATTGCTGAAAGTTTTCTCTGAGATGCTGGTCAACATCGGGAACAGGCAGGAACTTGAAAATAACCTCATTCAAGCCAAAGACCGGGCTGAAGAGATCAGTGCTGATCTCACGGCGATCATTGAAGGCACCACCGACAGTATCTGGTCCTTCGACGGGAACTATGATATTCGATATATCAACGACAGATTCCGGCACGATTTTTGCGCCGCGTTCGGAGTCTGGCTGGATAAAGGCGGTAATCTTGTCGATGCACTACCCGAAGCTGTCAGGCCGATATGGAAACCCCGCTATGACAAGGTGTTGTCCAACGAACAGTTTATCGTCACTGATGAAGTCGAAACAGCAAACGGCAGACAGTATATTCAAGTGAGTTTCAACCCGATAGTGCAAGACGGTAGGGTGATCGGCGGATCCTGCTTCGGTAGCGACATTACCGTTCGCAAGGAAGCGGAGCTGGAAATCCAGAAGCAACTGGACGAAAAAGAGACACTCCTTCGTGAGGTCCACCACCGGGTCAAGAACAACATGGCCACGATAGAGAGCCTCTTGTCGCTACAGGCCAGTGCGACCACACTTCCCGAAGTGAAAGCCGCGTTGCAGGATACAATCTCTCGTGTTCAGAGCTCACGGGTTCTGTATGACAAGCTGCTGGTGAGCGATAACCTCAACGAGGTATCAGTCGCGCCCTATGCGAACGGTTTGATTGACGCAATCGTCGTGGTGTTCAATCTTGAGAACAACATAACAATCCAGCGGCACATTTCCGATTTCGGGATCACCCCGAAGAAAGCCTTCTTTCTCGGCATCATCATCAATGAGCTTCTGACGAACGTGTTCAAGCACGCCTTCCAGGACCATGGTGGTGGTGGGAAGGTTTCGGTATCGATAGGCAGGGAAGAACGCACCGTGACGTTGCGCATTCAGGACAACGGTGTTGGATTTGACGATGGATCGCTCGCTAACACATCCCCCGGGTTCGGTCTCTCCGTTGTCAGGATGCTGGTAGAGCAATCTGGCGGCACATACACTCAATCAAATGAAAATGGAGCCCGGAGCGTCGTACGATTTGAACTGTTATAGTGGTCCGTGGTACGTGAGTCCCGGGCGAC